>JBDKHD010000252.1:0-3873 GCA_039797885.1 Pseudomonadota bacterium | reverse complement strand
TCCACCTTGTTATTCATAAACATACTGATCTGTGCAACCGTTCTTTTTATACTGACGTTTTTTAAACTGGTGATTCCGATCAAGCCCGTCCGCAAGGGGCTAACGATACTACTGACTGCCTGTGCCAATACTTGGGTGAGCGGCAATTCAGGCTGGATTTGGCTCACCCAGAAAATGGACTGGCGCATCGAACGCCCAAGCAAATTGGATAAAAAAGGCTGGTACTTTATTATCAGCAACCATCAAAGCTGGGTCGATATTTTGGTGCTGCAACACGCCTTAAATGGCCGCATCCCACTGTTAAAATTTTTCTTAAAACAAGAGCTGATCAAAGTGCCGATTATGGGCGCGGCGTGGTGGGCATTGGATTTTCCCTTTATGAAACGCTACAGCAAAGAATATCTAGACAAGCACCCAGAAAAACGCGGCCAAGATTTAGAAACCACGCGCAAAGCCTGCGCAAAATTTAAAGACATGCCCACCAGCGTAATGAATTTTTTGGAAGGCACGCGCTTTACTGAACATAAATTTGAAAAACAACAATCGGGGCTTAAAAATCTACTGAAACCCAAAGCAGGCGGTATGGCCTTTGCCATGAGTGCGATGGGAGATAGGTTCCGCTCAGTATTGGATGTCACCATTTATTATCCGCAAGGCATCCCAAGCTTCTGGGATTTTATGCAAGGAAAAATGCAACGCTGCACCGTTATCATTAAAGAAATTGCCATTCCCCAAGAGTTATTAAATGGCGATTACGAAAACGACGCACAATATCGTTTGAACTTTCAACAATGGGTGCAAACTCTTTGGGAAGACAAAGACGTCGAACTGAGCCGTTTAAAAGCCGCTTCTTGATTTCACATAGTTTACTAAGACGCTGATATTCTTTTTGCAATAACATCATTGCTAGATTAAAGCGTCTTGGTTACCGCCCTGCTCGACATAGCATAGGCTGCGCATTTTTATACTTTTTGTGCCTTGCATCTTAGAGCTTTTTTCGCCATCTTGTGGCACTAAAATATTTTATTCTGTAACCCTCTTGGAGCTTCTATGCGCGTTTTTGAAGACATCAGCCAATCCATCGGCAACACCCCCTTAGTACGCATTCGCCGCCTTACCAAGCACCCTGCACTTTATGTCAAATTGGAAAGCCGCAACCCAACCAACTCGGTCAAATGTCGCATCGGCGCCAATATGATCTGGCAAGCCGAAAAAGATGGCCAGTTAAAAGCGGGCATGGAAATCGTTGAACCCACCAGCGGCAATACGGGCATTGCTTTGGCCTATGTGGGTGCCGCACGCGGCTACAAAGTAACCCTAGTAATGCCCGACTCCATGAGCATCGAGCGTCGCAAAGTCATGCAAGCTTTGGGGGCAAAATTCATTTTAACCGAAGCCGCCAAAGGCATGCAGGGTGCGGTCGATGCCGCTGCGGCTTATGTAGCAGAAAGTGCGGCAACGCGCCTCATGCTGCAACAATTTCAAAACCCCGCCAACCCCGCCATCCATGAACAAACCACAGGCCCTGAAATTTGGCGCGACACCGACGGCACAGTGGATGTTATTGTGGCGGGCGTAGGCACAGGCGGCACAATTTCGGGCGTCTCGCGCTTTATTAAAAAGCACAAAGCCATTATCTCCGTAGCGGTTGAACCACTAGGCTCCCCCTTAATTACTCAAACTCGCCAAGGTCAAGCACTCAAACCTGGCCCACATAAAATTCAAGGCTTAGGTGCAAACTTCCTGCCCAAAAACTTGGATTTATCTTTACTGGATCGCGTTGAGCCTATTAGCGACGACACGGCCATTAAAACCGCGCACGAATTGATGGAAAAAGAAGGGATTTTGGCAGGTATTTCCAGCGGTGCAATTTTGGCAGGCGCACTAAAAATTTCCGAGCTGCCTGAGTTCAAAGACAAAACCATTGTGGCGATTCTGCCAGACTCCAGTGAGCGCTATTTAAGCACCGTATTGTTTGAAGGCTATTTCAACTCATAAAATACGGGGCGCACGCCCCGTGTTTTTTATTTATTCGATCATCGCTTCAATGCGAAACATAATAACGGGCAAAAGCAGATAGTTTCTGTCCGCATTCCACTCCAACTGCGGTGTGCTTTCAATATAGATCCAGTCTTTATAAATTAAACGTCGATACTTTAAACTTACAAAATATTCTTTAAAAACCGCCCCTTGTTCGGTATCACCTTTTGCACCAAGGTTTGCCACCAACATCGCATTATGCGGCATTTTGCTATAAAGGCTTAGAGCGTAATCCAGATTAAAATACGCGTTATTTTGCATGTATCGTGCTTCTGCACCGATACGAAATAAACGCTTTTCATCTATGGGTCGATCAAATTGCAACTCGGTTTTTTCACCCAATCCATCAATGACATAATAAAAAACCGATTGCACAGCACGAACACTCACCTGTGCGAAGTCTACTTGTTTTTTTGCTCGCAAACGCACAAAAGGATCAGGCGGTAAATCCCAATGAACGCCCAGATCAAAGTCTGACGACCAGCTGTCACTATCCTTAAGCAATAAACGCAAAGAGGTAAAATAGCTGGCCTTTTCTACACTTTTTTCAGGGTCGCGATTGAGGGTGTAGCCGCTGTCATCTTCCGATTGGAATAAAATCTTGGCGCGCTTGTTGGTGTAAGGCAGCTCCAATTTTAAGCGGCCTTCAAACTTCACATCTACCTTACTGTGTGCATCCAACTCGCGACGCGAAAAGATAGCCAAACGCCCTGTACTTCCTGTGCGCTCTTCTTCGGTAATTTGTTCACCGAAAAAAGTGTTTACAAAAAACGAATCCAAACTTCCAGATAAATCATTAATGGAGTCTGCTAGCCATTGACGCGATTGCTCTAATTCAAAACCAACCTCTGTATCACGCGGCTCTTGCGTAGTTTTTGCCGCCAAGCTAAGCGTGAAAGCACAACATAAAAAGCACAGAACAATCCTTGTCAGTATCGTCATACAGGGTCTTGGTGAATAATAATTTGAGCGTCGGAGTAAACCGCGCGAATGCTGTTTTCAACTTGCTTGGTAATACGGTGCGCATCCACTAAGCTTTGCTCACCATTTAATTCCAAATGCAATTGAATAAAGGTAATTCGCCCTGAGCGGCGCGTGAGCAGATCGTGGATGCCTTGCACTTGCGCATGAGCACGCGCCAGTGTTCTGATTTTTTCTTCGTCTTCATGGCTTAGTGCTTCATCCATCAATACCGTCAAAGCACTGCGCGCAATACCAAATACGCTGTAAATCAATACGACTGCTATCATCAAGGCTATCAGTGGATCTACCCAATACCAGCCACGACCGGCTATTAATAAGGCCACGATGACAGCCACTCCAGTTAAAATATCACCGTAATAATGTGTCGCATCCGCCTCGACCGCAAGCGAACGCGTTTTTTTGCTGACATAACGCTGAAATAACACCAGCACCGTTGTGAGCAAAATAGAGAACACCATAACACCGATGCTTTCATCGACCGCGCTCACTGCTTTAGGATTCACAAAACGCTCTCCCACTTGCAACAGCAATAAAACACTCGAACCCAAAATAAAGGCCGACTGAATTAAGGCGGCGATCCCTTCTGCTTTGCTGTGGCCAAAAGGATGATCGTCATCGGCTGGCATAAGCGCGTAACGAATTGCATAAAAATTAACCAATGATGCAACAATATCCATCAGCGAATCCAGCAGAGACGACAACACACTGGTGGAGTCACTGATACTCCAGGCGAAAACTTTGGCACAAAGTAACGTGATGGCCGTAAGCACAGAGGCATAGGAGGCGGCCTTTACCAAACGATCGATCTTTTGCATAAAAAACCTAAAAATAAACGTAAAAAACTTCGGA
>JBDKHD010000251.1:0-5777 GCA_039797885.1 Pseudomonadota bacterium | reverse complement strand
CACCCCGCTTTGCTTAGCCTATCGACTTACCTCGATCAGCATCGCGCTGAATACTACCAACAGCTGCATGATGCCAGTTGCCTCGATCCTGATTTTCATGCGTCTTTGGATCTCAGTGCTTGGGTGCTGTGGTTCTGCCAAGCGGTATTAAGCGCGCAACAAGATGCCTCGGCCTCGATAGAGTTTGTGCTGAAAAAAGCCAAGTTCTGGGAAGCCCAAACTCACAAGACGCTCAATGAGCGCCAGCACAAAGTGTTACACAAGCTGTTTGCAGCAGGGACTGAAGGGTTCACGCAAGGGATTAACGCGCAGAAATACCGCGCTATCACGGGTTGCTCAAAGGCCACGGCTAGCCGTGATCTTGCCGACCTAGTGCAGCAAGACTGCCTAACACCCCGCGCCAGCACAGGGCGCAATGCGCGCTATGAGCTTAAATTGGGCTAAGACACCGCCTTGTGGACTTGGTTAATCTTTTTCAGATGCACCAAAATCAAGCTGATGGCGGCAGGGGTGATGCCCGAAATGCGCGATGCCACGCCCAGCGTTTCAGGCTGCATAGCACGTAGCTTCTGTTTTACCTCGTTCGACAAACCACTGATGCCGTCGTAGTTTAAATCCAGCGGCAGTTTGGTGTTTTCATAGCGGCGCAACTGGTCGATTTCTTCTTGCTGGCGAACGATGTAGCCATCGTACTTGGTTTGAATTTCTACCTGCTCGGCGGCTTGCTCGTTGGCAATCAGCTCACCTTTGAGGCTGGCCACTTGGGCATAACCCAAGCCTGGGCGCTTGAGTAAGTCGTGCAGGCTGTATTCGCGCACAATCTCACCTTCACCCCATTCCTTGAGTTTTTCCGCTTGCTCTGTGCCTGGCTGAATCCATGTACTGCGCAAGCGCTCGTCTTCGCGTTCGATGGCTTCTTTTTTGGCGCTGAACGTAGCCCAGCGCTCGTCATCGACTACGCCAAGCGTGCGGCCCATTTCGGTCAGGCGCATATCGGCGTTGTCTTCACGCAGCACGAGGCGGTATTCGGCGCGGCTGGTAAACATGCGGTAAGGTTCTTTAGTGCCCATGGTAATCAGGTCGTCCACCAGTACACCGATGTAAGACTGATCACGACGTGGTGTCCAGGCCTCTTGGTCTTTAGCGCGTAGCGCCGCGTTAATGCCTGCGAGCACACCCTGCGCGCCCGCCTCTTCATAGCCTGTCGTGCCGTTGATTTGGCCAGCAAAGAACAGGTTTTGCACGAACTTGGTTTCTAGGCTGTGGCGCAGGTCTTGCGGGTCGAAGTAGTCGTACTCGATGGCATAGCCTGGACGGGTCACATGGGCGTTTTCCAAACCCTGAATACTGTGGATTAAATCCAGCTGCACATCAAAAGGCAGTGAGGTGGAAATGCCGTTGGGGTACAGCTCGGTGCTGTTTAAGCCCTCAGGCTCTAGGAAAATCTGGTGGCTGGTTTTATCGGCAAAGCGGTTAATTTTGTCCTCAATCGAGGGGCAATAGCGCGGGCCAATGCCTTCGATAATGCCTGCGTACATGGGCGAGCGATCGAGGTTGGCGCGGATAATATCGTGCGTGCGCTCGTTGGTGTGAGTGATGTAGCAGTTTACCTGCTGCGGGTGCTCGGCCACGGAACCCAAAAACGACATCACGGGCAGCGGGGTATCACCTGGTTGTATTTGCATCACGGAAAAATCGACGCTACGGGCGTCGATACGCGCAGGCGTGCCCGTTTTTAAACGACCAACATGAAAGGGCATTTCACGCAGGCGTTTGGCCAAGGCGATAGAAGGTGGGTCGCCAGCGCGGCCACCAGAGTGGTTTTCAAGGCCAATGTGAATCAGTCCACCTAAAAAAGTGCCTGTGGTCAGCACCACGGTTTTGCTGTGGATGCGCATTTTGGTATTGGTGACGACGCCGCACACAGTCGAGCCAATGCCATCGCCTTGCACAATCAAATCATCGCAGGCGGCTTGAAAAATATCCAAATTGGCTTGGTTTTCAACGAAATGGCGAATGGCGGCGCGATACAGCTGGCGGTCGGCCTGCGCGCGGGTGGCGCGTACCGCTGGACCTTTTCGGCTGTTTAATACGCGAAACTGGATGCCTGCGCGGTCGGTCGCGCGCGCCATCGCGCCGCCTAGGGCGTCGATTTCGCGTACTAGGTGGCTTTTGCCGATGCCGCCGATAGCGGGGTTGCAGGACATCACGCCTACGGTGTCGGTGTTATGGGTGAGTAGCAGAGTTTTGCAGCCTGCGCGCGCGGCGGCTAGTGCCGCCTCTGTTCCCGCATGGCCGCCACCGACTACTATCACGTCATAACGTACTGGATAATCCACAACACACCTCTACAGCCTTAGGCTAAAAATCAAGGGCGCGGATTTTATCAGACTTGCCCACTAGGTGGGAGGCTTTGTACATTTAGTGACCAAAGATTTTTGAGCGATTTAAGGCGCGGGTGCGGGTTCGGCCCCTGGCTGAAAGATCATAAAAAGCAGGCTTGAGCCACTGCGCAAATAAAACTCCAGCAATCCTGCTGCATTGATGGCAGCGAATCCTTCGGCTACTTGGTTGAAATCTGCACAGCCTTTGCGCTCCTTGAGGCTGACGCGATAGAGCGGGTGCTTCACATCGATTAGGCGTAAATCTCCACTAAAGGTGCAGCCAGCTTGCGCTGCTGTGCTGCCTGCGACCTGGGCGCTGATGGCTTTAAACTCCACTTTGTTTTGATTTTCAGCATTGATGCGCAAATCCAACCCCTGTGCATGCCATTGTCCCGCCACATAGCTAAAGGCCGACGGGTTTGCCCAGGTGCCATCCTGAGTCAAAATAAAGCTGCCGTTGACACTGGCTTGGTAATCTCCGACCAGCTGCGGCAAAGCGGCTCCTGTATAAAACAGACCATTCATTGCGACGGCTTGCCCCGCTCCCGTCGTGGCATACTGCTGCGCATCCGTGTCATTTAAGCCCAGAGTATATGAGGTTAAGCGCAGGGCGGCGCGCTGATCGGCAGCGCTGTAGGTAAGGCTGCCGTAATAGCCCATGCTGGCATCTCGCATAAAGACTTCGCCCTCATACAGCAAGACACGCAAACTGCCCGCCTGATCAAACTGGCCATTCCAAAAACCGTTCAGCTGATTAAGCGCTGGCGGCGGGTCTTTTTTATCCTCGGCCAGACAGCCGGCCAAAAACAGAGTTAAAACAAAAAACAATGCGCGCATAAAAACCTCCTTAAACTTTGCCAGTATAGAAAAGAATCGGCCAATTCCCTGCGGGCTTTAAAACAAAGCGAACAAAGTTTTGCCTCGCTAAGCTCTGCAAGCTTTTGTCATCTTATGTCTGTATAAACTGACATTTGGCGCCTATCATGCGTTGCTTGCTCGGCATAGCCAGCAACCATTCTTGCTTTAAACAACCCCTAAGAGAGTCTTTATGACGCATCTCAAACGCTGTGCAGCACTGCTCGGTGTGGCCTTTGCCACCCTGCTGCTGTCCTTTCCAAGCTTGGCTCAAGTAAAAAGCCAACCAGACCTATCCCTAACTTTGCGCACCTATATAGGCGCCAAAGGTATGGGCTTTATCGGTGTGGGTGGCAACATCGACGGCCAATTTAACCCCACGCTGAAACTACCTGTTGGCGCGGTAGTGCAGATCACCCTCATCAACGGGGACGGTGCCGAACACGACATCGCCGTGCCTGAGTTTGGCGCTTCTTCCGAGCACGTTATGACCAAAGAAGCCTCGACCGTCATCGTGTTTAAAGCCAGTAAAGAAGGCGAATTTGAATACTTCTGTACCCTGCCTGGCCACAAGCTTGCAGGCATGGTTGGCAAAGTTATTGTGGGCAAACCCAAGGCCAAAGAGAAAGTAGCAGAAGTAAACCGCCTCGCCGACGATCTGCCCCCACCTGTGGCGCAGCGCGCCCCTACAACAGTGGATTACAACGTCGAATCTTTTGAAGCCAGCGCGCGTTTAGCCGATGGCACCACCTACACCTATTGGACTTTCGATCACAAAATTCCAGGTCCGATGATGCGTGTGCGCGTAGGCGACACCGTTAATGTGCATTTTAAAAACAACAAAGACAGCCGCATGATTCACTCTATCGACTTTCATGCCGTAACCGGCCCAGGCGGTGGTGCGAACCTGCTGCAAGTGCCTCCAGGTGGCCAGCAAACCCTGACTTTTAAAGCCCTAAAACCCGGTGTTTATGTATACCACTGCGCCACCCCTATGGTTGCTCATCATATCGCCAACGGCATGTTTGGTTTGATTGTGGTCGAGCCTGAAGAAGGCTTGGCAAAAGTAGATAAAGAGTTCTATGTGATGCAAAGCGAGGTTTACACAGTGGGTGCTTATGGCCAGCATGGCCACCAAGAGTTCGACGTGGAAAAGCTGCTCAAAGAACAGCCTGAATACTTTGTCTTTAACGGCAGCACCGATGCCCTCAAAGCCAACCCACTAAAAGCCAAAACAGGCGACAACCTGCGTATTTTCTTTGGTGTCGGTGGCCCAAACTTCACTTCATCTTTCCACGTTATTGGTGAGATTTTCGACAAAGTTTACAACCAAGGCTCTTTCTCCTCTGCGCCCTTGCTGGACGTGCAAACCACCAGTGTTGCCCCAGGTGGCGCCACCATGGTGGAGTTTGGTGTCGAAGTCCCTGGCAACTACATTCTGGTTGACCATGCGCTGTCTCGTGCCGAAAAAGGCTTGGCAGGTGTGCTGACGGTCGAAGGTAAAGACCGCCCCGACCTTTATAAAGGTACGGGACCGGTGAGCCACGCAGGCCACTAAGCCCAACTGGCGGCGGATTGCTCCGCCGCTGTCTTTACGCGGGGTGCTGGCTGGAAAAGCCGATGGCAAAGCGTGCAGACATAAAGTTTTCTCCTATCAAAGTGTCAAGAAACGCCAAGCCAGTGTGGCACTAATGACACTGGCAGCAAAATAAAAAACTGTTTTAATAGCGCCTCCAATGACTGCTTGAGGTTCCTCATGGTTCAGACGTCCGCCAATGCCATTGCTCAACCCCTTACCTTGAAAAATGGCCAAGTTATTAAAAACCGCATTTTTAAATCCGCCATGAGTGAAACACTTGGCACTGTGGATAACCGCATGACCCCAGCACTGATCAACCTGTACGACTGCTGGGCCAAAGGCGGCTCAGGGCTTTTAGTCAGTGGCAATGTGATGATCGATCGCCGCTATTTGGGCGAGCCTTACAACCTTGCTATCGAGGACGAGCGCGACCTGCCCATGCTCAAAGAGCTGGCCAAAGCAGGCACACAAAATGGTTCGCAGTTTTGGGTGCAGCTGAACCACCCTGGCAAGCAAACCATGCGCACGCTGACCAAAGAACCCATTGCGCCTTCGGCCATTGCCTTTCGCCCCGAGATGCAGCGCTTTTTCGCCACGCCGCGTGCCATGACCGAAGCCGAAATCCTCGATGCCATCGCCCGTTTTGGCAAAGCCGCTGCTGTGTGTAAAAAAGCGGGTTTTACGGGCGTGCAAATTCACGCCGCTCACGGCTATTTGATCAGCCAGTTTTTATCTGGCCACCACAATCAGCGCACCGACCAATGGGGCGGCAACGCCGAAAACCGTCGCCGCTTTGTGCTGGAGGTGTACAAGGCCATCCGCGCACAAGTGGGCGAGGATTTTGCTGTCGGTATCAAACTGAACTCCGCCGATTTTCAGCGCGGTGGTTTTAGCGAAGACGAGTCCATCGAGCTGATCCGCGCTTTGTCGCAAGCTGGTATTGATTTAATTGAAATCTC
>JBDKHD010000250.1:0-8932 GCA_039797885.1 Pseudomonadota bacterium | reverse complement strand
GCCTTCACGCACTTCAACTTTGCGCTTAATACGAATAAAACGCTTAGGAGCGCTCTGTTCCACAATGCCTGCGGATTGCAACAGGAACACAAAAGGCCCAGAACTGCCATCCATAATAGGCACTTCTTTGGCGCTGAGTTCAACCACAGCATTATCAATACCCAAACCCGCCATCGCCGACAGCAAGTGCTCAACGGTGTCCACTCGGCCTTGACCATTTACCAATGTGGTGGAAAGCGTGGTTTCGCCAACATTTAAAGCATTGGCTGGAATATCCACCATGGGATCTAAATCAACGCGACGGAACACGATTCCTGTGTTGGGTGCTGCGGGCTTTAAGGTTAAGAATACCTTTTCACCTGAGTGCAATCCTACGCCCGTGGCACGAATCGTGTTTTTAAGTGTGCGTTGCGAGATCATCTCAACCAACCTTCAGTATCTGAGTAAAAAATAGACAAAACAAAACGGCGGGCATTATAACAACAAAAAAAGAATGCGCCATAGCGCACAATGCCGCTTTGGCAGCAACAATCTTTTGGCACAGCAAGCATTGTGTGCCTAAAAAGGTTGAACCAAAGCAGCATAAGCCTTTACGGCTTCTTAATCAGCCTGACGACGTAAGAAGGTGGGTATGTCGATATAACCCTCGGCGTAGGCCTCGACTTCCGCCTTGTGGACTGCGTTGCCAACATGACGAGCGCCAGGTGCACGATCCAATTTGCCGTAGTCAATACGGCCATCGACTGTGCGTGGTGTGTTATCAATTACCTTAGCTGGGCGCTCTGTTGCCACTTGTGCCTGAGCCTGTGGCAAAATAGAGGCTTGCGCCTGAGTTTGAGCCACGGGCGCTGATTGTGCTTGCTGATTGCGACCCAAACCTGTTGCCACTACGGTCACGCGCAATTCATCGCTCATCTCGGGGTCGATAACTGTGCCAACAACCACAGTGGCGTTCTCAGACGCAAATTCGCCAACTAGGTTCCCAACTTCGGTGTACTCACCGATGGAGAAATCCAACCCTGCGGTGACGTTAACCAAAATGCCGCGCGCTCCGCGCAAATCAATGTCTTCCAGTAGCGGGCTACGAATTGCCGCTTCGGCTGCCCTTGCGGCGCGATTTTCCCCCGAAGCCACACCGGTACCCATCATGGCCTGACCCATTTCGGACATCACTGTGCGCACGTCAGCGAAGTCGACGTTGATCAACCCGGGATGTGTAATTAAGTCAGCAATACCCTGCACTGCACCTTTAAGCACGTTATTGGCTTCTTCAAAAGCCTGTGTCAGTTTGGCATTTTTGCCCAGCACCGCCATTAATTTCTCATTCGGAATGGTAATCAACGAATCCACATGCTCGGCCAATTGTTTTAAACCCTGATCCGCAACAGATGAACGCTTTTTACCTTCAAAACTAAAAGGCTTGGTTACCACGGCGACAGTCAGAATGCCCAATTCTTTCGCGACTTCGGCAACGATAGGCGCCGCCCCTGTACCCGTACCGCCACCCATACCTGCGGCGATAAATACCATATCCGCACCCTTGATAGCTTCTGCGATACGCTCACGATCTTCCAGTGCAGCCTGACGACCGACTTCTGGATTTGCGCCCGCGCCCAAACCCTTGGTTAACTCATTGCCCAGCTGAATGACCGAGCGTGCAGAAATATCGCGCAACGCCTGAGCATCGGTGTTGGCGCAAATAAATTCTACGCCTTCAACATTGCCAGCCAGCATGTGCTTCACAGCGTTACCGCCGCCACCGCCCACACCTATAACTTTAATTACAGCGTTTTGTTGTACTTCATCGGCTAATTCAAACATATCCCCATCTCTCTTGTCGGTCATGGCTTATCCCCTAGCTCATTTGGCTATTATTTAATCTTAAAAATTGTTTTTAAACCACTCTTTTACGCGATTTAAATTCATTTTTTTTGTTTCGTCTTGTGGCAAGTTTTTAATTTTATTTTTTTGTTGTTTGGCGGCGTACATCAAGATACCCACAGCCGTGGAATAAATCGGATTATTTATGACATCCCCCATACCTGTTACGCCCTGAGGCTTGGCCAAACGCACAGGCATATGGAAAATCTCTTCGGCTAATTCCACCGCACCTTCCATCTTTGCCGTGCCACCTGTTAGTACTATGCCCGCCGCGATTAAATCCTCAAACCCGCTGCGACGAATTTCCGCTTGAATCAAAGTAAATAGCTCGTCATAACGCGGCTCAACCACCGCCGCCAATTGCTGACGCGCTAAATCTCGTGGAGGGCGATCGCCAACGCTGGGAACCTTGATGGTTTCATCGGGTTTGGCCAGCTGAGTTAACGCACAGGCGTATTTCACCTTAATTTTTTCCGCGTGCTGAGTCGGCGTGCGCAACGCTTGTGAAATATCATTGGTAACTTGGTCGCCTGCGATAGGAATAACATGCGTATGACGAATGGCTCCATCGGTAAAAATCGCCATATCCGTTGTACCGCCACCGATATCAACCAAACACACACCAAGATCACACTCATCATCGGTCAAGGTCGCGTAGCTCGATGCCAACTGTTCAAGAATTAAATCATCAATTTGTAGATTGCAACGTTGCACACAGCGCTCGATATTTTGCGCAGCATTGACCGACGCCGTCACTAAGTGCACTTTCGTAACAAGGCGCACGCCCGACATACCAATTGGCTCTTTAATGCCTTCTTGATTATCTACAATGTATTCTTGTGGTAGCACATGCAAAATGCGCTGATCTTGCGGCAAAGCCACGGCCTGCGCCGCATCAATAACACGCTCAATATCCATGGCGGTGATTTCACCATCACGAACGCCCACCACACCTTGCGAATTGCTTGATTGAATATGATTGCCTGCAATACCGACATAAACGGAATGGATGTTGACTCCGGCCATAAGCTCGGCTTCTTCCACCGCACGTTTAATTGCCTGCACAGTAGACTCTATATCAATCACTACGCCTTTTTTTAAACCACGACTGGGGGCAGAGCCTAAACCAACAATTTCGATATTGCCGTCTGAACCCAGTTCACCCACGATACAAACAATTTTGGATGTACCAATATCCAAACCAACCAGCATTTGTTTTTGCTGAAAAGTCATCAGCTCATCTCCCCTGTACGCCAGCTAATTGCGGCACCTTTCCCATAACGTAAATCAATCTTGGCAACTTTCTCTTGCGGCAAATAGCGCAACAGCTGCTCAAGGCGAATAATGCGATCTTCAAAATACTGGCGGCCAAACTCCACCTGCCAGCCATTACTTAAAACCACCGCGATCGAACCGACGGCGGAAATCTTTAAACTATTAACTTTCACTGTTTGTGAGTTCAGCAATTGTTGAATGCGACGAAAATAGCGCACCGCGATCTGCGTTTGCGTCCGAGGCCCCTCTATTGCTGTTAAAGTACTGGTGTCTAAACCTGGTGGAATGGCACTGAGCACGCCATTAGCATTTAACAACAAGTCGTCGTTCCACAACGCAATCGGCACATCTTCAACAATTTGCACGCGTAAAACCGAAGGCCAGTGCTTGGCGACCTGAACCTGCGCAATTAAGGGTAAGCTTTCTATATTCTGCCGTACTTTATCCACATCCAAAGATAAAAAACTTTCGCCCTTAACCCAGCTTAAGTGCTGCGCAATACGCTCGGCGTTCCATACCGCCATGCGCCCTGTCACCTCTACTTTTTCGATGGGCCAATTTTGGTAAGCCCAGCGATAGCCCTGCCATGAAAAAAACACCCCAACCACGGCTATTACTGGTAGTAATAACCAACGCCAAGGCAGTTCAGGCACGTGCAAATCCATTTTGCGTTTTTCTTTTTCTGCAACTTTTGGCGTCGCACCACGCGGTGCAACTGTGGTTTTTTTGGCCATATTATTTTTCCTTGGCATTGCGCAATAAACGCACGACCAATTCGGTAAAGCTCATGCCTGCGGCTTTAGCCGCCATTGGCACTAAACTGTGATCCGTCATACCCGGCGCAGTATTGGCTTCCAATAACCAAAAATTGCCTGATTGGTCTTGCATCACATCAATACGCGCCCAGCCTTCACAACCCAGTACCTGGAAAGCTTTAAAAACAATGTCTTTTAATTCTTGTTCTTTTTCAGCACTTAAACCGCAAGGTACTAAATACTGCGTATCGTTCGCTTGGTATTTCGCATCGTAATCATAAAAGCTGTGGCTGGTTTTAAGCTTAATGGGCGGCAATACCTCACCGTCCACCACTGCAACCGTGAACTCCGCTCCTGTAATCCATTGCTCCGCAAGCACCAAGGCATCGTACTGGCTGGCGTAAACAAAACTCTCTTGTAAATCTTGTGAGCTTTGCACGCGACGCATACCGATACTGGAACCTTCGCGCGCAGGTTTCACAATGGCGTTATATTCCAACTCACTAATAACTTGCAGCCAATCACTTTGCGTATCTAATAAAAAAGCTTTTGGTGTTGGAATGCCTGCGGCCTGCCACAACATTTTGGTGCGCCATTTATCCATCGCCAAAGCCGATGCCATCACACCACTGCCCGTGTAAGGCACTTTTAGCCATTCCAGTACACCTTGAATGCAACCGTCTTCACCACCACGGCCGTGCATAGCGATAAAAGCCACATCAAAAGGCTCTTGCACTAATTGCGTCAAAGCATCGCCTTGCACATCAATCGCAATCACATCCGCACCCACCGCTTGCAATGCCGTAAATACCGCATTGCCACTGCGCAACGACACCGCACGCTCTGCGGATTCACCGCCCATTAATACGGCAATTTTACCCAGTGCCGCTACATTCATACTGATACCTCGGTAAGCCATAAAGGTAATTGTTGTGCCAAATTTTGCGCCAACGTGCCGATATCGCCTGCGCCTTGCAGTAATAATAAGTCACCAGGCTGTAATAATTTTTTTAAGGGTTCTTCGATGCTGTCATCGCGACTAATATAAATTGGATCTAAATTGCCACGCTGACGAATGCTACCGCATAAAGCCTTGCTGTCCGCTCCTGCGATGGGCTTTTCACCTGCGGCATACACATCCATAAGCAATAACGCATCAACAGAAGAAAGTACACGCGCAAAATTGTCGTAAAGATCACGGGTACGACTGTAACGATGCGGCTGAAATACCATCACCAAACGTCGCTCTGGAAAACCTTTACGAATGGCTTCGATGGTGACTTCCAATTCGCGTGGATGGTGGCCGTAATCATCAACCAACATAATATTTTTATCAGCAAGCGGATATTCACCCAACACTGTAAAACGACGCCCTACGCCTGAAAATTTCTCCAAGGCATTAATAATATCCTTATCTTCTACGCCTTCATCATCGGCTACCGCGATGGCTGCCAAAGCATTAAGCACATTGTGCTTACCTGGCATGCGCAAACAAATAGATAAAGGCGGGCGATTTTGTGGGCGCAATACGGTAAAGCGTGTAAACAAACCCTGCTGTTCGATATTAATAGCACGATAGTCTGCGGCTTCACTTAACCCGTACGTAATGGTTGGCCGGCCAATTTGCGGCAAAATTTCACTAATAACTTCATCGTCCAAACACACGACCGCCAAACCATAAAAAGGTAAATTGTGTAAAAAATCGATAAAGGTTTGTTTTAATTTTTCAAAATCACCGCCATAGGTACTCATGTGATCGGCATCAATATTGGTCACAATGGAAACCATGGGTTGCAAATGTAAAAATGAAGCGTCACTTTCGTCGGCTTCGGCAACCAAATAATGGCTTGCACCTAAATGAGCATTGGTGCCTGCACTGTTTAATTTGCCACCAATTACAAAAGTCGGATCCATGCCCGCTTCGGCCAAAACCGATGTTACCATACTGGTTGTGGTGGTTTTTCCGTGCGTACCCGCAATGGCGATACCGTGACGAAAACGCATCAGCTCTGCCAACATTTCGGCGCGACGCACAATGGGAATACGTTTTTCTTTGGCCGCCAATATTTCAGGGTTGCTCAGATCAATGGCCGTAGACACCACTAAGGCGTCCGCCGCTTCGATATTTTCAGCTTGATGGCCGATATAAACCGTTGCACCCAGAGTTGCTAAACGCAAAGTCACGGCGCTTTCTTTAATATCAGAACCTGAAATTTTGTAGCCTTGATTTAATAAAACTTCGGCGATACCGCACATACCCGAGCCGCCAATGCCAACAAAGTGAATACGACGAATGCGACGCATTTCTGGAATTAAATAACGTTGGCTAGGATGAGTCGTTTCAACCACGATAATACCTCTTAATTTGTTGTAAAACGGCTGTGGTCGCTTGAGTTTGCGCTAAGGCACGTGCCTGAGTTGCCATCTGCAAAAGCTTCTCACGATGCAGTGCATAATGCCGCCAAGTTTCTGCCAAATAAGCGGCGCTCAATTGTTGTTGCGGTTGAAGCAACGCCGCCTGCTGCTGTACTAAAAATTGTGCGTTTGCGGTTTGATGATCATCGACAGCAAAAGGAAAAGGCACAAATAGAGCCGCACAACCTGCGGCGGCAATTTCGCTGACTGTTAAGGCTCCTGCGCGACAAAGCACCAACTCGGCGCGTTGATAAGCCGCAGCCATGTCTTCAATAAAAGGCACAACCTCGGCTTTAATTTCCGCCTGTAGGTAAGCTGCTTTTACTTCGGCGAAGTTTTGTTTGCCCACTTGATGGCACAAAAAAGGACGCTCATGTGCTGGCAATAATTGCATAGCTTCAAGTACGGCTTTATTTAATGCCTGTGCCCCCAAACTGCCACCAACAACCAAAATATTGAGTGGTGTTTTTTTATCGACATTGTCGCCATAACGCTGCTGCGGTGCAGGCAAGCTGGCCACTTCGGCGCGCACAGGATTTCCGACCGTTAATGCTTTAGGTAGGGCATTAGGAAAAGCCTGCATGACCACTTGGCTTAATGGTGCCAGTAATTTATTGGTAAGGCCGGCTACGGCATTTTGCTCATGAATAAACAAAGGCACGCTACAAAGTTTGGTAGCAACACCACCCGGACCTGTGGCATAACCACCGAATCCCAACACAGCCTGAGGCTGGATTTTTTTAAATATTTTTCGTGCTTGATGAATAGCCCTGAGAATGCGTAAAGGTGCAGCAACTTTGCCCAACAAGCCTTTGCCACGCACACCGGAAATATCCAAATAGTGCAGATCAAACCCTGCTTTAGGAACCAATTCGTTTTCAATGCCCTTGAGTGTACCCAGCCAATGCACTTCCACACCCTGAGCATGCAATTCTTTTGCAACAGCCAATGCAGGAAATACATGGCCGCCCGTGCCGCCTGCCATAATGACTATGCGTTTTAACTCAGCCATGTGCAGCCTCCGCATTCTCAACAGCAGATAAATCTTCGTAATTTAATCGTAAAACAATGGCTACCATGGTGCAGCAAATCAATAAACTACTGCCGCCATAACTGTAAAAAGGTAAAGTTAAACCTTTAGTGGGCAGCATGCCCGTATTCACGCCGATATTGATCAAAATCTGCAAACTAAAAAGCACGGCAATACCAGCCGAACAATATGCTGCATACATTTTCATATTTTTTTGCTGCTGCCAAACGCTGTGCCAAATCAAAGCCGTCAGCCAAATTAATAACGACAGCGCAAACAAAGCTCCAACCAAACCCGTTTCCTCTGCCCAGATGGCAAAAACAAAGTCAGTATGAGCCTCTGGGAGATAGAAAAGCTTTTGAATGCTTTCGCCTAAACCTACGCCAAACAGCTCGCCACGCCCAAACGCAATTAAAGATTGTGTTAATTGATACCCTGTACCGTAAACATGCTCGGGGGCCCAAGGATCCAAATAGGCCATGATGCGCTCCATACGATAAGTTTCAAAACTCAGCGCCAAGATACCCAACACGGCTACAACGATAACCAATAAAAAATACTGCCCCGCTTTTACGCCGCCTAAAAATAGCTGCACCATAACTGCACCTGCCAAGACAAAGGCAGCGCCAAAATCAGGCTCTAATAATAACAGTGCTAACATCAAACCAATAATCGCCAATGGCTTCGCAAAACCTTTCCAGCTTTGCATGACTTCTTCTTGGCGGCGCACCAAATAACCCGACGTAAACAGCACAATAGCGAGCTTGGCGATTTCTGAAGCTTGAACTTTGATAATGCCTAAGTTTAACCAACGGCGGCTGCCTTTTACTTCGTGGCCAATGCCAGGCATAAACACCAGCATCAAAGCAACAATAGCGATAAGCAAAAAAACCACATCCCATTTCTGCCACAAACGAATTGGGATCAGCGACACCACATAAAAAGTAATTAGTCCTAAAAAAACATAAATAATTTGACGGGTAATAAAATACCAATAATTATGCGCTAAATGCTCACCCGCTCCTGTAGAAGCGGTGCTCACCATAATCAAACCCAAAATCATCAGCGCCAGCCAAGGT
Source organism: Pseudomonadota bacterium (assembly GCA_039797885.1). Taxonomy (GTDB): domain Bacteria; phylum Pseudomonadota; class Gammaproteobacteria; order Pseudomonadales; family Oceanobacteraceae; genus Venatoribacter. Next base: position 497 of record JBDKHD010000250.1, on the reverse strand, counting down.
AAAAACAACGGCTGTTTGTGTTGCCAAGAAAGCGCCGTTAATGACATAACGCCTCCTGCACCATATAGGTAAATACTTCTCCACGATGCACATAATTACGATATTGATCGAAGCTGGCGCAGGCAGGAGAAAGCACGATGACATCGCCAGGTTTTGCCAGTAACAGCGCGCGCGCAAAAGCATCATTGAGCGTGGCCTGCACCGAGGTGGCCACATCATTTTCAACGGCTTGCGCTATTTGCGCACCATCGCGACCATAACAAAGCACTTCTGCGGCATAAGCCTGACAAGCTTGCGCTAAAGGCGAAAAATCTTGACCCTTGCCATCACCACCTGCAAGCAGCCAGATTTTGCCCTGAATCTCACCACCCAAACCTGTTAAAGCCGCGAGCGTGGAGCCAACATTAGTGCCTTTGGAGTCGTTATAAAAAGTAATGCCCGCACGCTCACCTAGCCACTGACAACGAAAATCCAAGCCTGCAAATCTTTTAAGCGCG
>JBDKHD010000249.1:0-9832 GCA_039797885.1 Pseudomonadota bacterium | reverse complement strand
GAGCACAAAATGGGTATCCACGGCAACGCCACTTGCGTGATGAACTTTGACGGCGCCAAAGGCTGGTTGATTGGGCCAGAAAACAAAGGCCTAAACTGCATGTTCACCTTTATGAATACCGCTCGTATCGGTACGGCTTTGCAAGGTTCTTCTTCTGCTGAAGCCTCTTTCCAAGGCGCTCTGGCTTACGCGAAAGACCGCTTGGCTATGCGTTCTTTAACAGGCCCTAAAGCCCCTGAAAAAGCCGCCGACCCCATCATTGTGCACCCAGACGTGCGCAAAATGCTGCTCACCCAAAAAGCCTTTGCTGAAGGCGGTCGCGCACTGATTTATTTGACTGCACAACAAGCAGACTTAATAAAACACGGCGAAACCGAAGAAATCCGTAAAGCGGCTGATGAAACATTGGGCTTCCTGACTCCTATCGCCAAAGCCTTCTTAACCGAAATCGGCTACGAAGCCACCAACCTTGGTGTACAAGTATTTGGCGGCCACGGCTTTATTGCTGAGTGGGGCATGGAACAGCTGGTGCGTGATACCAAGATCGCCTGTATCTATGAAGGCACGACTGGCATCCAAGCGCTGGACTTGTTAGGCCGTAAAGTGCTGATGACCCAAGGCGCATCACTGCGTAACTTCACCAAGCAAATCCACAAGTTCTGCCAAGCCGAAGAAGGCAACGCCGAGCTGGCTCACTTGGTTAAGCCTCTGGCTGAAATCAACAAAGAGTGGGGCGATTTGACCATGAAGATTGGTATGGCCGCGATGAAAAACCGCGACGAAGTAGGCTCTGCCTCTGTGGATTACCTGATGTACTCAGGCTACGCCGTACTGGCTTATCTGTGGGCGCGCATGGCCAAGGTTTCACAAGACGCCTTAGCCGCTGGCACTTCAGAAGAAGCTTTCTACAAAGCCAAACTGACCACTGCCAAGTTCTACTTTGCTCGCGTACTGCCACGCACCAAAGGCCACGCGGCCTCTATGCTGGCCGGTGCAGATACCTTGATGGACTTAGCAGAAGAAGACTTCGCGTTCTAAGGTGTTGAAGCTATTGCGCTCGCTGTAGCTGTGTTGGAGTGATTTTCAAAATGCTCATTTACGACTTGTAAACTGCGCTTTTTCAAATCACTCCGCCTTGCTACCGCATCGCTCATAACGCTCAATTGATATCGATGCATTGCCTCTTTGGCGCGTGCATCGTTTCAAGAAAATGCTCCAAAAACCGCGCTTGTCGCGGTTTTTTTCTATAGAATACCGCCCACTTTTCGTGGCCTTATCAAACTTAGGGGTATCTCATGCCTGAATATAAAGCTCCCTTGCGCGACATGCGCTTTGTTCTCAATGAAGTATTTGAAGCCGATAAACTCTGGGCCTCTTTGGCGGGTTTAAATGGCGTGGTGGATATGGAAACGGCCGAGGCCATTTTGGAGTCTTGCGGCCAGATCGCCAGCGAAGTGCTCGCCCCCTTAAACCGCAATGGCGACGAAGTCGGCTCGACTTGGAAAGACGGCGTTGTCACCGAAGCCCCAGGCTTTAAAGAAGCCTACAAAACCTACGTCGAAGCAGGTTTGAACGGCCTAGGCGGCAACCCCGACTACGAAGGCATGGGTATGCCTAAGACCTTAGTTGGCCAAGTCGAAGAAATGATTCAAGGCTCGAATATGTCCTTTGGCCTGCTGCCCATGCTCACCGCAGGTGCGTGCTTGTCTTTGAGCGCTCACGCCAGCCAAGAGCTGAAAGCCAAATACCTGCCCAATATGTATTCGGGCGTGTGGGCGGGTGCGATGAACCTGACTGAGCCTCATGCAGGCACAGACTTAGGCATTATCCGCACCAAGGCCGTCCCTAATGCCGATGGCTCTTACGCCGTAACAGGAACCAAGATTTTCATCACTTGGGGCGAGCACGACATGGCCGAAAACATCATTCATTTGGTATTGGCCAAACTCCCCGACGCCCCCGCAGGCCCCAAAGGCATTTCCTTATTCCTCGTCCCTAAATTTTTAGTGAACGACGACGGCTCTTTGGGCGCGCGCAACACCTATTCTTGCGGCTCCATCGAACACAAAATGGGCATCAAAGCCTCGGCCACCTGTGTGATGAACTTTGACGGTGCTAAAGGCTGGCTGGTTGGCGAAGAAAACAAAGGCCTTGCCTGCATGTTCACCATGATGAACTACGAGCGTTTGGGTGTGGGCATCCAAGGCTTGGGTGCGGCCGAAAACTCCTATCAAAACGCCGTGGCCTACGCCCGCGACCGTATTCAAAGCCGCGCTCCAACAGGTGCGGTAGACAAGAGCAAAGCCGCCGACCCCATCATTGTGCATCCCGATGTGCGCCGTATGCTGATGACCATGCGCGCCTTTGTCGAAGGTTCACGCGCGTTTTCAACCTATGTGGCTAAATGGCTGGACATCACCAAGTTCTCCGACGTCGCCGAAGACAAACAACACGCCGAAGCCATGGTGGCCTTGCTTACACCTGTGGCTAAAGCCTTCTTAACCGACGTGGCCTTTGAATCGGCGGTGGCGGGTCAACAAGTCTTTGGTGGCCATGGCTTTATTCGCGAATGGGGTCAAGAACAGCTGGTGCGAGACCTGCGCATCACTCAAATCTACGAAGGCACCAACGGCATTCAGGCGCTGGACTTAGTCGGCCGTAAAGTAGCCGCCAACAACGGCGCGTTCTACAAGCTCTTTGTCGCCGACGTACAAGCCTTCATCGATGCCCAAGCAGGCAATGCCAAAGCCGCAGAGTTTATTGCGCCCTTAAAGGCCGCTTTAACCAGCCTCGACGACCTCACTCAGTGGGTGATTGCACGCTCTGCTGGCAACCCCAATGAAATTGGCGCGGCATCGGTTGAATACCTGCATGCCTTCGGCTACACCGCTTTTGCCTTTATGTGGGCAAAAATGGCCGTGGTGGCTTTGGCCAATGACGGCGAGTTCTACGATGCGAAAGCAGCAACAGCACGCTTTTACATGCAGCGCCTGCTGCCTCGTACCCAGGGTTTGATTGCGGCGGTGAAAGGCGGTAGTGAAACACTGTATGGCTTAAGCGCCGAACAGTTCTAAGCGGTAGGAATACCGCTACAGGCTAAGGCCAGTAGCGGTATTTTCGTTATTACTGTGTGCAGAACTTCTTAATCATCTCATCCATCTTGGTATTTTGTTCGCTGCGCTCACTGTCCGAGAGCGGGCGGAAGCTGCCATCGGCTTGCTGGTAACGACGGCTGTAATTTTCAGAAAGACTCTTCTTGTGCTCGGTCGCAATGCGGCAATTTTCTTGCGCTTGTTTGGCGTCGATGCTGGCGGGTACAGCGGTTTTATTTTCTGCTTTAGCAGGCTGGCCGTCACTAGCGGATGGCGCTGTGGCTGCGGCTCCTTCTACAGGCGCGTCTGAACCCAATTGCGGCTGGCCTTTGATGTTCAGCTTCTCGGCGCTGTTGTCACGCGGTTGCTGGCTGGAAAAATGCACTTGCCCTTTAGCATCCGTCCAACGATAAATCTTTTCTGCCTGAACCCAGCTACTGCCTAGGCTCAAACTCAAGCCCAAACCCGCGACAAACAAAGTGGTAAGCGTGCGCATAAATATCCTTCTGTGCTAAATAAACCCAAATTTTTCTGTGCTGAGGCTCTATAAAAAACCGCCTAAAGTCAAGAAGATTGCGCGCCTTTATAGGCGTTTTCCCTAGACAAAACAGAGCGCAGTGATAAAATCAGGCCTTTTCTGAAACCCGAAGCCGCACCAGCGCTTGGTTTTAGATACCCTTGAGCAGCCTTCTTTGCTCAAGCCAAATTTAGGCCTTGATCAGGCTTAAATGGATGAGAAACCACAAGTGAATCATCAACGCCCAAGCGCACTGCGAAAGCCTTGCGGTAAACAGAATTTTTCTATGATTGATGCCCAGGCGCCAAGCCCAAGGCACTACTAAAGAGGACAGTACGGTGGAATTGCTTTCCGGCGGTGAAATGTTGATCCGCGCCTTGCACGATGCGGGCGTTGAATATATTTATGGTTATCCAGGTGGCTCGTTGCTGCACGTTTACGATGCCATGTACAAACAAAATGCGGTGAAGCACATACTGGTGCGTCACGAACAAGCCGCTGCACACATGGCCGATGGCTATGCGCGTGCAACAGGCAAGCCGGGCGTGGTCATGGTCACCTCAGGCCCCGGCGCGACCAATACCATCACCGGTATTGCCACCGCTTACACCGACTCCATTCCGATGGTTATCGTCACCGGCCAAGTACCCAGCTATTTAGTAGGCGACGATGCCTTCCAAGAAACCGACATGCTCGGCGTGTCGCGCCCTGTGGTCAAACACAGCTTTAGCGTGACCCGCCCTCAGGATATCCCTGAAATTGTCGCCAAAGCCTTTTATATCGCCATCTCCGGCCGCCCAGGCCCTGTGGTTATCGACATTCCCAAAGACATGACGCTGCCCAACGAGCGTTACGAATACAGCTACCCCGCCAAAGTGAAGCTGCGCTCGTACTCGCCACCCACGCGCGGCCACTCCGGCCAGATCAAAAAAGCCGTAGATATGCTACTGGCCGCCAAACGCCCGATGATTTACGCAGGCGGCGGTGTGATTTTAGACGGCAGCTCGGCCAAATTACGCACCTTGGTAGACCGCTTGAACTACCCCATCACCACCACCCTGATGGGCATTGGTGGCTACCCAGGCACAGGCGAGCGCAACCTCGGTATGCTGGGTATGCACGGCACTTACGAAGCCAACATGGCCATGCACAACGCCGACGTAGTGCTGGCTATTGGTGCGCGCTTTGACGACCGCGTTACCAACTCCACCGCCAAGTTCTGCCCCGAAGCCAAGTTTATCCATATCGACATCGACCCCTCCTCCATCTCCAAAACCGTCGTGGTCGATGTGCCTATCGTCGGCCCCGTTGGCAGCGTATTGGATGAAATGCTGGCACTGCTTGACGAAAGCAAAGACAGCTCAGACCTAGACGCCCTGAACCGCTGGTGGCAGCAAATCAACGACTGGCGCGGCCGTCACGGTATGCGCTACGAGAAAAACCAAGCAGGCGGCCTAATGAAACCCCAAGAGGTTGTCGAAGCCCTGTGCGCCGCCACCAATGGCGATGCGTACGTCACCTCGGACGTAGGCCAGCACCAAATGTTTGCCGCGCAGTACTACAAGTTCGACAAACCCAACCGTTGGATCAACTCAGGCGGCTTGGGCACTATGGGCTTTGGCCTGCCTGCCGCCATGGGCGTTAGCATCAACCTGCCCAACGAAACCGTGGTCTGTGTTACAGGCGAAGGCTCCATTCAGATGAACATCCAAGAGCTGTCCACCTGCTTGCAGTACCACATTCCCGTAAAAATTCTGTGCCTGAACAACGGCTACCTCGGCATGGTGCGCCAATGGCAAGACATCAACTACGAAGGCCGCCACTCGTCCTCTTATATGGAATCCATCCCCGATTTCGTCAAGCTGGCCGAAGCCTATGGCCATGTGGGCATTCGCGTTGAAAATCGCACGCAATTGGAACAAGCGCTGCACGACATGCAAACCAAACACAAAAACCGTCTGGTGTTCCTCGACGTCAAAGTAGACCCAGAAGAACACGTTTACCCAATGCAGGTGCCAGGTGGCTCCATGCGCGATATGTGGCTGAGCAAGACGGAGCGTACCTAACATGAGACACATTATTTCTATCCTGATGGAAAACGAACCCGGTGCTTTGGCGCGCGTCGTGGGCCTTTTTGCCCAGCGCGGCTACAACATCGAAACCCTAACCGTAGCTCCGACCGAAGACCCAACCCTGTCGCGTCTGACCATGACCACCGCAGGCGATGAGCGCAAAATCGAACAAATCACCAAACAGCTGAACAAGCTTATCGAAGTGGTGAAACTGATCGACCTGTCCGAAGGCCCGCACATCGAACGTGAACTGATGCTGATCAAGGTCAAAGCCAGCGGCGCGCAACGCGAAGAAATCAAACGCACCACCGACATCTTCCGTGGCCAGATCGTCGACGTAACCCCCAACGTCTACACCATCCAGCTCGCAGGCACCACCGACAAACTGCAAGCCTTTATCGACGCCATCGGCACAGCCTGCATCCTAGAAACCGTACGCTCGGGCGTATCGGGCATCTCACGCGGCGAAAAAGTACTGAGCCTGTAAGGCGCTTGGCGACCGATGGTCGCCGCTACGAAATCACAGACTCGTTGTCGTAGCAAAGGCCATTGGCCTCCATGGATGTTCGGCGCTTGGCGCGTCATCCTGCGCGCAGTCGCAGGATCCATAACCCCCAACCCCCAACCCCCAACCCCCAGAGACTGCTATGCCCCTTTCTGATTCTGTACGCCTAGCACTGGCTGAAGACATAGGCAGCGGTGATATCACCGCCATGCTGATTCCCGAAACCCAAATGGCGCAGGCGCGGGTGATTACGCGCGAGCGCGCCATCATTGCAGGCAAAGCCTGGGTGGAGGAGGTGTTCCGCCAAGTAGACCCCAGCGTGCAAGTTATTTGGCGCATCAACGAAGGCGAATGGGTGCGCGAAAACCAAGTGCTGTTCGAGTTAAAAGGCAAAGCACGCTCGCTACTCACGGGCGAGCGCTGCGCCCTCAATTACCTGCAAACCCTCTCGGCCACCGCCACACTGTGCCGCCGCTACGCCGATCAAGTCGCAGGCACAGGCGTTAAATTGCTCGACACCCGCAAAACCCTGCCAGGGCTGCGCGTGGCGCAAAAATATGCCGTGACCGTGGGCGGCTGCTTCAACCACCGCATGGGGCTGTACGACGCCTTTTTAATTAAAGAAAACCACATCCTCGCCGCAGGCTCCATTGCCAATGCCGTCGCCCAAGCGCAACGCATCGCCCCAGGCAAACCCGTGGAAGTGGAAGTGGAAACACTGGATGAAATGCGCGAAGCCATACAGGCACAAGCCGACATCGTTATGCTCGACAACTTCAGCCCCGAAGCCATGACCCAAGCGGTACGCCTCGCCCGCAGCCTAAGCACCCAAGTCAAACTCGAAGCCTCGGGCAACATCAACGACCAAACCCTACTGCCCTACGCTCAAACCGGCGTGGACTACATCTCCATCGGCGCACTCACCAAAGACTGCAAAGCCATCGACCTCTCCATGCGGCTGGTGTAAGACCGCGTTGGGCGCCTCTGGCACGCCTGTACAAAAACTGCCCAATTTTGTCAGGGTTTTGTTGTTTTCACGTTAAAAAATGGCCTTTTTTGCGACAAAAATCAGAAAAATGGCTGAAATTCACTCAAGGCCGCTTGCACCAGTATCACAAGCTTGGCAAACTCGCCTGCGTCTGATGCCAACGCTGGAGAGCGGTGGCGGACTCACAAAAACATAACTCTCGAGAGTGGAGCAATACTTATGAACATGCAAAAAGGTTTTACCCTGATTGAATTGATGATCGTGGTTGCGATCATCGGTATCCTGGCTTCTGTGGCTCTGCCTCAGTACCAAAACTACACCAAGCGCAGCGCCAACGGTGCTTGCTTGGCAGAAATGTCTGCTGCTTCTAAAGTAGCTCTGGCTGACCTGTTGGATCCTCAAGGCGCAGACAGTTATGCGCTGGGTTCTTTCACTGCAAACTTCAGTGCATGTAATCCTACCACTGCTACAGCTACTGTTGATCCCATCACTCTTTCTGGCCAAACTGTTATGAACGTAACAGCTACAGCCAAGAAAGGCGACAAAGTCGTTACTTGCAACTTGGCAAAAGGCGCTTCTTGCAGCGTAGCGACCTAATAGTCTGATCGCAGAAAAACGCCCCTTTTGGGGCGTTTTTTTTTGAAGGAAATAATATGACAACTTGGATAAAACACAGCTTGGTTTATTTGCTGGCGACGGTATTTTTTGCGCTGATTTTACTGCTGACCTTGGTGCCCGGTTTCTCTGGCGACAATTACAACCAAGTGCGGCTGTTTTGGGTGGGTTTGTTGGCTGTGGTTGCGCCCTTGAGCTTGTTGCTGGCCGCTCCCTTTGCCGTTTTTCGCCAAGGCTTACTCTGGGCAGGGTCATGGACGCTGGCGTTGCTGCTTAGCGCTGTTTTATATCCGAATAATGCCGTTACTTGGCTGGAGCCGTTTCAGTACGCGGCCTTTTTTATCGCGGTGGTGTGCTTCGGCACTTGGCTTGCGAGCAAAACCAGCTTGGTGCTTCGCTGCCAGCAGGTGGTTTATGCGCTGGCCTTGGTGGCTTTTATTTATGCCGTCGGTTGCCTGTATGTGTATTTTTTTGCTTTGGCCGATGGCAACGCCATCAACGACGACCTTTTGCCTTGGGGATTTATCAATATTCGCTATTGGTCGCAAATCGCCAGTTGGACTGTTCCGCTTTTGCCTGTGGCGGTGCTGGCAGGCCCGCTAAAACAGTATGCCAGCTGGCGCTATATGCTCTATTTTACGTTAGCGATTTGGTTTTGGCTGCTGCTGCTGTCTACCGCACGCGGTAGCCTGTTGGCTTTAAGCGTTAGCTTTGTGTTTACGCTGGTTCTTTTTCGTAAAGCGGCCTGGCCTTGGGCAAAGGTGCTGTTGGCTACGGCCTTGGCGGGTGCGGTGTTGTGGTTGCTGCTAACAAATTGGCTGCCCGAATGGCTGTTTGGCCAAGACCAAGTGCGCGCGTTTTCTTCGACCAGCTCTGGGCGCTGGCCGCTGTGGCAAGAAGCCTGGGCGATGAGCCTGCAACACTTCCCCTTAGGGATGGGGCCTTTTAGCTGGGTTAGCCATGCTTTTTTAACGCCCGTTATGCAGGAAAGCGCACGTTTTGGCCACCCGCATAATATGTTGTTGTTCTGGGCGGCGGAATACGGCTGGCTTGCCATTTTGCCGTTACTTGGGTTGGTGTGGCATGCCGCTAAACAGGTGCGTCGCATACAGTTGGCGCAGCAAACCAGCCTGCCACTTATTGCCTTTGTCGCCTCGGCTGTGGCTGCCTTGGTACATAGTTGTTTTTCTGCGGTGTTTATCACGCCGCATTCGTTATTAATGGGGCTTCTGGTGATGAGCCTGTGCTGGGCGCTTTTGCATCAGCACACCACGGCACCTGTGGCATCAAACTGGAGCCGCCGTATTATTTATGTGGCGGCGTTTGCCATGCTGCTGTGGGCGGGGTTGTGGTTGCAACAGGTCGCACGCTATACGCAAAGTTATTATTATGTCGCCAACCACCCCAGCATGAGCCTAAATGGCATTAACTTTCCGCGCTTTTTTGAACACAGCTATATACCGAATAAGGACGCTCCATAATGAAAATCTTATTGTTTTTTTCAGGTTTATTTTTACTTTTAAGCTGGCTGTTGCCCATTCACTTTTTACCTTGGCCGTCTTTTTACCAAGAAGCCTTAGCGGCGTTTTCGTTAAGCCTTGCGGCGCTGGCTTTGGCTTTTAGCAAAGAAAAATTACGCGCTCACCCGATGTTTTTCTTCATGGTGCTGTTGGCCGTTATTCCTATCGCACAATACGCCTTTGGCTTGGTGCCTTATTTTGGCGATGCGTTTTCGTCTATGGCTTTTTTATTGCTGTTGGCCTTGGCTTTTTTAGTGGGGCTCAATGCCAAGCGCGTAGCTGAACACAATTTGGGTTTTGATTTCCTTGTTGGTTTTTCTTGGGTGTTGGTTTTTGGCGCTTTACTGTCTTTGGTGGTGGTGCTTTGCCAGTATTTAGAAATCGACAATATGCTGCTGGTCTTTGCCCTTGAAGAAGGCGCGCGCCCCTATGCCAATTTGGCGCAGCCCAATAACTTAGCGACCTTGCTGGGCATGGGCTTGGCCTCGGTGTTGTATTTGTATGAAACGCGCTCTGTTTCGGA
>JBDKHD010000248.1:0-3658 GCA_039797885.1 Pseudomonadota bacterium | reverse complement strand
AAGTTTAATCACAAAAACCTTGGTTAAAGATTGGCTACTTACCAAAGGCATGGACGTCGGCAGCCAAAATGAGCTGGTGAGTGATTTAATTTTTGCGGTATTTCAAGAAGTGTTGCTGCCCTTTAATGAGCCCCTACCAAGAAATCAAGCGGATTTAACCAAACGCCTAGACAAGCGCGCTGAGTTGGCAGACTTTGCCGAGAAATTATTAAGCGAATTTAAACAATGGTTGCAGCTGCGCCACAGCATTTTAAAAGCCATGAACGGGGCTATTAGCCTTGAAAAAGCCATGGCCTTTTCCGATATTAAAATGCACTTAGAACGTCTTATGGCGCGAGGTTTTTTACAACAAACGCCTTGGCTTCGCTTGCAAGCTTTTACGCGCTATTTAAAAGCCATGGCCTATCGGCTGGATAAACTTCAGGGCAATTTAGCGCGCGACAGGCAGTCTATGCTGGAGTTTGAATCCATTTGGCTGCCTTATCGCAACAAGCTTAAAAATAAAGAGCTTTACGAGCAGGGTGATTGGCTGGAATTGGGTTGGTTATTGGAGGAGTGGCGTGTGGCTCTTTTTGCTCAGCCTTTAGGCACGAGCGAGCCTGTTTCACTTAAACGCTTAGAAAAGCGCTGGCAAGAGCTCAAAGATCTCTAAGGGCATGAGCTACAGCGTTCTACCAAAGCAACAGTTGCGGCTTGTTCTCTGGGCTTAGTGCTGCTCTAATGTCAACGTTTTTTCACTGTATAAAAATTATGCGCATTTCTTCATTTTTTATTCTGCTGTTTCTTTTGTTGCCCGCCACGGCGCAAGAGCCTAATCCCGACCCATGGGAAGGCTTTAACCGCAAAATGTTTGCTTTCAACGAAACCATGGACAAGCATCTCTTAAAGCCCGTGGCGCAGGGCTATCGCGCTATTACGCCCAAGCCCGTGGATCGTTCACTTGGTAATTTTTTCTCAAACTTTGGTGATATTAAAGTTCTGATCAGCGATTTAGCCCAGCTGAAACTCGCTCAGGCGGCCAGCGATACGGGGCGTATTTTGGTCAACACCACCTTGGGTTTTTTTGGTTTTTTTGATGTTGCGACACGTTTAGGCATGCCAAAACACCAAGAAGACTTTGGTCAGGTTCTGGGTTATTGGGGCGTGGGGTCTGGCCCTTATTTGATGCTGCCGTTTTTAGGCCCCAGCACCGTGCGTGACATCTCAGGCACCTTGGTGGAGTACAACTACGGTGTAACGCTCAGTGCGCTTGGCGAGAATGAGTGGGAAGGTTGGGGCATAGTCGGGGTTTACGGCTTGCAAGTGCGCGCCAGATTATTGGATATGGAAGGCATGATCAGCGGCGACCGCTATACCTTCATTCGCAGTTTTTATTTGCAGAACCGTGAATTTTTAGTGCGCGACGGCAAAATAAAGGACGACTTTGGCGACGAAGAATGGGAAGACGACTCAGAAGACAGCAGCGCGCCCTGAGGGCAAATAACAGCCATAAAAAAAGCGGCAAAAGCCGCTTTTTTTATGCTTGCGCATTAAGCTGGGAAGAGTTCGCCAAGCTTAGTGGCCAGCATCATGTCGCCTTCAACGCGCAGCTGGCCAGACATAAAGGCCATCATGCCGTCGGTTTCGCCAGACATAATGCCTTGCAGAGTGTCAGAGCTCATGATCAAAGTCACGTTGGCGTCGTCGTTTACGCCTGCGCCTACTGAGCAAGTGCCATCTTTGATGGTCAGAAAATAATTGTCTGCATCTTCGATGTTGAATTGGAAAACAAGGTCAAGACCAGCAGCAGCGCTGGCGTTAAACTTGCTGTTCATTTGTTCAATGATGTTTGCAACGGTAGCCATATTGGTATCCTAATTAATGCATGAAAAGGCAGGAGAGCAGGGATGAACTTAGGGTATCCGACCTGCCTCGCGTGTCATAAGACGCTGGACACAATAGGTGCAGCTTGGGTGAGTGTCAATGGCTATTTTGGGGGTAATGCTAGACGCTAAAGAGACAAGGCTCTATCCTTGCACCTCTTTTATTTACCCGAGGTTTCCCTGTGGATTTTTTGCTTGAATACGCGGCCTTTTTACTCAAAGCCGTGACCGTGGTTGCGGCCATTGTCTTTGTTATTGGCAGCATCGTATCGCTAAAGCAGCGCTATAAATCAGGCCCGGGTGGGCACTTGGTGGTGAAAAAGCTCAATGACGAGCTGGACGACTTCAAAGAAGACTTAGAGATCGAACTGTACAGCGAAGCCGAGCTTAAGCTGATGGATAAAGAGCGTAAAAAAGCCGAAAAGGCCAAAGACAAGGCCGAAAAGCAGCGCTTAAAAGAAAAAGCCAAACAGGCCAAGCACGCCGATGAGCAAGAGGCGGATGACGAAGCCAGTGGCGCGCAGGAGCCTGAAGACGAAGGCGACGACGAGCGCAAAAAGCGCGTTTATGTGTTGGATTTCAACGGTGATATTCAAGCCAGTGAAACCGAACTGTTGCGCCACGAAATTACCGCCGTATTGACCATGGCCAGCACACAAGATGAGATTGTCCTGCGCTTAGAAAGCCCAGGCGGCATGGTGCACAGCTACGGTTTTGCTGCTTCACAGCTGGCGCGCATTCGTAATAAAAACATTCCTTTGACCATCTGCGTGGATCACGTTGCCGCAAGCGGCGGCTATATGATGGCCACCATCGCCAATAAAATCGTCGCCGCGCCCTTTGCCATAGTCGGCTCCATTGGCGTGGTTGCCACCTTGCCGAACTTCAGCAAAGTGCTGAAAAAATACGACATCGACTACGAACAATTCACCGCAGGCGAATACAAGCGCACGGTCACCATGTTTGGCGAAAACACGCAAAAGGCCAAAGACAAGTTCCAAGCCGATCTTGAAGACACCCATGTACTCTTTAAACAGCACATCAGCCAATACCGCCCCGAGCTAAAAGTAGAAGAAGTGGCCACAGGGGAAATCTGGTACGGCACGCAAGCGCTAGGTAAGGGTTTGATTGATGCCGTCGGCACCAGCGACGACTATTTGGTCGAAGCCTGCAAAGACGCCGACGTCTACAGCGTGCGCTACGAGTTTAAAAAGACCCTGCAAGAACGCTTAGGCTTGGCTGCGCAAAAAGGCGTAGAAAAAGCCGTATTGCGCATGATGAGTGCAGTGCAACGCCACAGCCAAACCAAAGGTTAAGCCGAATAATCACGACTGTTTAATTCATTTAAATCAGCTTTTGGCGCCACGGACTTTGTAGCGATAAAGCCTCGGGGCGAAAAGCAGCGTGTGACGATCGCATGCACGCTGCTTAAACTTCCGCCAATTATGCTCTTTGATGAAGCCACTTCACCAAAGAGCTCCAGTAGCAGAATCCTGAGCCTCGTCGCTTTTTGTCTAGTTGGTTGGTTGAATTGAATGTTATCAATCACTGATATGTTCTTTTTTTGTAGCAACTCTTTGCCATTAAGATAGAATCGCCGCCGAAAATAATAGGACGTGGTCAGTTGTGATAAAAAAATAGGTTTTTTGATGATTTTAAAAAATTTTGAATTAACGTATTGGCTCTGATGAGCAAAATTATAAACAATTAAACTAACTAAAGGGATAAAAAATGTCTCGCTCTACTGTGTTAAAACTATTGCTTATATCAATGACTTCACTTTCTTTAATCGCCTG
>JBDKHD010000247.1:0-4456 GCA_039797885.1 Pseudomonadota bacterium | reverse complement strand
TTGCGAGCGGTTACGACTGGCGCTGTCTTTGGTGGCTTCTTTCTGCTCTGCGGTCATTTGCACTTGTGTGACCTGTCTGCCACCTAGGTTTTCACCCACTGTGGCAACCGTTAGGTTACGGCTGTCCACCCCTCCTGAGGTGCGATTGGCCGCATTGCGATCCACTACCGATCCTACCTGCGTGGCTTGCTGGCCTTGATTCGACAAGCCTTTGCTTGAGGTGTTCAAGGCGGCAATAGGCACGGCGCTGCGCGTCGACTGCAAGGCGGCTAAGGCGTCATTACCAAAGGATTTCTTGACGTTTTCCCTGGCTTTTTCACGCTGTTCCACCGTTGCCTGAACTTTGGGCTTTTCAACCTTGGGTTTGGGTTCAGCCTTTATCACTGGCGCAGGCTCAGTTTTAGGCTCCGCCTTAGGTTCGGGCTTGGGCTCGGGCTTAGGCTCGACCTTAACCGGTTCGGGCTTAGACTCAGGCTTTTTAACCTTAGGTGGCTCGACGGGCTTTACTGGCTCTAGCTTTTTACGCTCAATTACTTTGGCCAGTTGCGCGGGAACCTTCTCAAGATCAGCACGGCTGGGGGCTGGCACTTTGATGCGTGGAATAATGACACCAAAAATTAACACCAAGCTGAGCATAGTGATCAAAATCGGGAAGAACCGTTTTTTATCGCTGCTGTCGTTCCACGGCAAATTGGGGCTGTATGCAGTCATTAACCACCCCCTGGTTGCGTTTGATTGACAGCCAAAGAAATATCGTTAAAGCCAGACTTAGCACAGGTGCTCATCACTTTTTTAAGCAGGCTATAACCGATTTCTTTATCGCCCATAATGGTAATTGGACGGCCTTTTTCAGGTGCATCGGCATTGACGGGCGTGCGTGTAGCCAAATAATCCAGTTCGGTTTTTAGCTCAGGAATAATATCTTCCTGGCTTTGTAACAGCTTGCTGGTCGAGGCAATAAAACGCCCTTGCACCACGATGTCTTCTTTACTGACCATGATCAGAATGTTTTCTTTGGGCTCATTTTCAGAAATAGACGCAGGCAGCTGAATGCTGTCTGAAGTCGGCACGACCCCATCGGATTGGTTTACCATCAGGAAGAATACCAAGATGGTAAAAATATCCATTAAGGCCGTCAGATTTAAGCCTGAGCCTTTATTGCGCTTATGCCGACGTTGCATGCGTGCAGCACGACGTGACATTTTCATGGTGTCACCTCCGGCGCTTCACCCAAAGAAATATCGGGAAATAACGCGGCATTGACCACGGATGCAGCAACCACGGCGGGGTACTGGCGAACGGTGTCCATTACGGTAACCAATGTTTGATAATTGACCTTGGCTTCAGACAGCAAGCTGATGTCTTTTTTGTCGGCAAATTCAGCGTTTTTCTTCACGTCCTGCAAAGCCAACGACAGCCCTTGGTAGTCGTAAGCTCCATTTTTTTTCGGCAGCGTCACTATGGAAGCCGTTTGCTGTTGATAAGTGCGCGTTAATTCAAAACCGCTCTCACGAATCACCACTTCCAAGGTTACATCTTCACTGTGGATGGGTGCATTGCTGTTGCCTAATGGCAATTGCAAATTCAATACCGCTAGCTGAGAAATCACCATATTCATCAGCAAAACGGGCACCAGCACAATCATTAGGTTCATGAAAGATGTAACGTTGAGTTCCGCCTCTTCTTGTATACGTTTTTGGCGACCCATAACTTTTACTCTTAGTTGCTGCTGGTGGTTTGGCCTGGTTTACGTTCGGTAATGATGTTCAAAAACTTCACGCCAGCCATTTCGATGCTGTCTACGATGTCGTTGGTTTTAGATTGAATATAGCTGTGAATCAAAATCAGCGGAATGGCGGCAATCAAACCAAAGGCGGTGGTGTTCATCGCCACAGAAATACTTTGTGATAACAGCGCGGCTTTTTCCGCAGGTGCCGCATTGGCTACAGCGGCGAAGGCGGTAATCAAACCCATAATCGTACCCAACAGCCCAAGCAAAGTGGCGATATTGGCCAGCATACCAATATATTGAGTACGTTTTTCTAATTGCGGAATGACTTCCATCAATCCTTCTTCCATGGTGTATTCGATTTCTTCACGCTTGGTGCTGCTGGGAATGCGTGCGATGGCCGCAGAAAAAACTTGCCCCAATTTACTGTCTGAACTGTTGGCGTAGTTCAAGGCGGCGCGCAGGTCACGTTTTTGCAGCATAGGTAGCATTTCTTCAAAGGTTTTGCGGTTAGAATTTTTTTCTTTATTTAAAAACAACCAACGTTCGATAGCGACAGCCAAACCAACAGCCATTACTACGGCGATGGGGTACATAAACGCGCCGCCTTCTTGGAAAAAGCTAATTATTTCGTTCATAAAATTATCCTTAGTGGTGGTTTTTTAGTTATTAAAAATCACAAAATTGAAGCGCGCATCGGATTAAAACGTGCTGCTCTATTCTGTGTCTTTTAGGGTTTTGGCTCTGCTCTTTTATAGGTATCGAGCATTTTTACTTCAAAATCCAAACGGTCTTTATCCAAACTGTAAAGCCATTGATCCTGAAATTGTGTCGCGCCATCGTACAAGCGCCCAGTGCCTGGCGGTTCACGCCAAGGTGTTATAAAAATCACCTTGGGTTCTTCGCTGTTGCCTTGAATTTGTATGCCCTCTAAGCGCACGACATTGTCTTTTTGTGCCAGCGCAATAAGCGGGAAAAAGACGATTAAAAATAGCCGTTTCATTCGCCCTCTCCTGCCAGTTGTTTAGGCTGGCGTTTTTGTAAATCGGCAATCCACATAGCTAGATTTTCATCGGAATTATTAAACAATTCTTGCGCTTTTTGATAATAAGCCAAGGCTTGTGGAAGATCTTGCAGATACAGATCGTATAAAATCGCTAAATTGTACGCGGTAGAGGCGTCCGTCTCATCGCAAGCTAAGGCTTTTAAATACCCCGCCTCGGCATCTTTAAATTGCCCTTGCTGCCTTTTTAATAAAGCCTGTACTTTAATCGCAGGGCAAAATTCGGCATTGAGTTCAAAGGCTTTGTCTAAATAAGTTTGGCTTTGTGGCCAATGTTCTAAATGCAATTCCACCAAGGCTAAGTTTACCCACACGCCAGGATAGGTTGCGTAGGTTTGGCTGAGATTTTGCCAAAAAGGTAAGGCGTCATTCCAATTTGAATCTTTAAGTAGCTGTAAGCCTTTGCTGTAATTTTCGATCAATGCTTCAGGCAATGGCGCTTGTTGCTGGGCGTTATCCACAACCTTGGGTTTGGCTAGCAGGCTGCAACCGCTGATTACGGACACCAAGGCGAAACTAACGAATAGTTTCCACATAACTGAGTACCTTTTCAGATTTATTGTATTGAGCTGGCATGAGGCGCGCCAACTCCGTAAAGGTTTTCTTTATCCATTCATCGTATAAGCCATCGCGAGTGCGGTTGGTGTTGGTTTGATAGACCGAAATTGCCGCCTCGTCCAAAGGAAATGCCTGTTCTTCTAATAGGAATTGGTATTCTTCTTTTTCGACATCATTCATGCCTTTGGGTTGTTCGGATTGCAGCAGCGCTTGGCTCATTTGTGCGTACAGCTGGCCTAAATGATAAGTGGATGAAGTGGTGAACTCCAGTACGCCCATCTGCACCGCTTGGGTGTAGCGTTTTTGTGCCGCCTGTAAAAAGCCGTTCTTTTTAGTGACGCTTTTATCCAAAGGCAGAGTGATTTTTATCTGCTCAAATTGCAGCCGCTCAAACTCGCCCAATTGAAACGCGGCACTGGCGGCTAAATAACGGGAACGATCGCTTTGGTTCGCGCCCGCGCTATTGTGCAGCGTAATAATTTTATTCAGCCAAAAACGGCGATTTTCTTCGTTATTGAGCTTGGCGTAGAGCTGATCAAGCTGATAGTGCGCCTCTACCGCCGCATCAAAGGGTGATGGGTAGTTGTTGGCGTAGCTTCTAAACATATCCAACGCATTTTCAAAATCTTCCGCTTTGGCAAAATACTGTGCCGCTTGATAGCAGGCAATGCGTTGCTCTTCGCTGTTTTTGCTGTTTTGCCAAATTTGTTTTAGCTCCAACGCAGCGGCTTTCCAATTGCCTTGATGCTCATAAGCCACAATGAGTTTGCTGGGCATATCCGCGTTTAATTTATGGCCTGGATAATCTTTGCGAAATTGCAGCATCACCTCAATGGCTTGCTGATAGTCAGCGGTTGCCATTAACAAGGTTGCGGCATCGTATTCGGCTAAAATGCGCGAGTCACTTTCAGGGACAACTTTGGCTAAACGTCGCCAATGTGCGACCGCTGCAACGGCATCGCCCTGCTCTTTGCTTTGTTCACCCTGACGATAAATGCTGGCAGCCAGTTTTTCGCGCAAATCTTTGTGGGTTTTGCCATCGGCTTGACGCTGCGCCAACGCCTGCAAAATTGCCTCTTCGGCTTCTGCGTAATAACCCAGCTCAA
>JBDKHD010000246.1:0-5685 GCA_039797885.1 Pseudomonadota bacterium | reverse complement strand
CAGTCGAAAGCTTCAGCTTGAGTGAAGTGGTGCTGGGCGAGCAAAAAGGCTGGCAGCTGGGCGTACCTGAACTGGATGTGACCCTAGCGGCTAACTACCTCAATGAATACGGTTTGTTACCACAATTTATTGCACCCTATATCGAAGGCACTGCGCCAAAAGGCGTGGCGCGCGATGTGCGTGTGGCGGTGTTGCCGCCTCATCAAGATAAACCTTGGCAGGTGGATGTGCGTGCGGATTTAGTCGGCATTCACAGCCAAGCCTATGGCTACATTCCTGCCCTTGCAGGTGTGGATGCCAAACTGCATTTGATGCCGCACCGTGGGCGAGTAACGTTGCAAAATGCAAGCTTCAGCGCCCATCTTGCCCCTTTATACGCTCAGGCCTGGGCGCTTGAACAAGCCTCTGGGGCGTTTAGCTGGTCGCTCTGGCCTGATCATGCCTTACTGAAACTCGAAGGGCTGACCGCCAACTTGGTTGAAGGTGACAGCCGCGTGCCCGTACACAGCGACTTGCGCATCGAGCTGCCCATGCATGGCAGCGCGGTGGAATCCAGTGTGAGCTTATTGTTGGCGGTGGACAGCGCCCCCTTGAGCACGCAAAAACAACTGGTTCCTAACTTAGCAGGCAAGTCTTTACAGAATTGGCTCAACAGTGCTTTAGGGCAAGGGCAAGCACAAAATGCCCGCTTTGCGCTGTACACCAGCCTAAGCGCCGCCAAGGCTCATCAGGCACAAGCCCTGACTACCGAGCTGGCGCTGGGCTTTACCGACAGCAGTCTAAGCTATATGCCCAAATGGCCCAGCATAGAGGGGTTAAATGGCGAGCTGTACATGGATTTGCCCAACCTGGATATTCAGGTACGCAGTGGCCATACCTTGGGCGCAAACCTAGCAGGCGATGGCGCCCAGGTGCGATTACGCCCCAGCCGCACAGGCGCGCAGCTGGCGGTGAACGCCAAATTAACAGGCCAAAGCGCGCAGGCTTTAGGCTATTTCACCCAAACGCCTTTGCAAGAAGTGGTCAATCACGCCTTTGACAGCTGGAGTGCGCAAGGTGAGCTGCAAGCGGACTTTAACTTGGCCTTGGATTTGGGCGCAAAAGACCCTAGCCCCAGCATTGATCTGACGGCGCGCTTTACCCATAACCGCCTGCAATTAAACGACTTGCAATTGGACATCAAAAAACTCAATGGCGTGGTGAGTTACAGCACCTTGCATGGTTTAAGTGCCAATACCCTAAAGGGCGAGCTTTTAGGCGGAGCCTTTAGCGCACGCATTGCCTCACGCTTCGATGCCAAAAAGCAAATGCACATTAAGCTAAACGCCGAAGGTGAGGCCAGTGTCGCAGGATTTCGCGCATGGCAGCCGCTGTTTTTGTTTGAGCCGCTGCAAGGTGTTATTCCTTATCAAGCCGAGCTGAACATTGATGATGGTGCGCATTTAAGCCTGAGTTCCAATTTAAAAGGCACCAGCATTAATTTGCCTGCGCCCTTTACCAAAGTCGCCAGTGATGAGCGCAATCTTGACGTGCAGCTCGATGCAGGCAAGCCCTTGGCTCTGCGCATTCATTACGCCGACCAAGTGGCGGCACATTTGCAATTAAATAGCGCAGGTATTGAGCGTGGGCAGGTACGCATTGGTGATACTCAGGTTCCTGATCTAAGTGCTGATGGTTTGTATATCTCAGGGCATATCGATTCTAAACTCAACGCCAAAGACTGGTGGCAAGCGTGGCAGCGTTTGATGGCCAAAGAAGCGCAAGAACAAGAGGGTGCCGCGCTAGCCAAAGCCAACCCCTTGCAGGGCGTTGGTCTGCAACTGTCTGAGGTTGATGTCTGGGGAACACGCGTTCCCAACTTGCAGGTGCAGGTTGCGCAAGAGGAGCAAGGCTTTGCCGTGAAGCTGGATAGCACGTTAGCCAAAGGCGAAGTGCACTTGCCCGAAGGCAAGCCGCTGGCACTGAATTTCGATTATATTCGTATTCCCAACCCCGAGCCTGAAGTTAAGACTGAGCCTGAAGCTAAGAATGAGCCTGCAACATCTGTTGCCGAGGCAACGAGTAAGCCTGCTGCACCTGTAGATACCCGCACGCGCGCCGAGCGCATTGCGCAAGCTCTGGCCGAGGACAGCCTAGCGGGCATTGCGCCTAAAGACTTGCCCGCCTTTACCTTTAAAACCCAAGAGTTGAGTTATTACGGTAAAAATTACGGCAGCTGGGATTTGACCAACACGCCCACAGCCACAGGCACAGAAATAAGCATTAACGACAGCAATATCAACAGTCTGAAAATCCAAGGCCTGCTCGTCTGGTACGAGCAAGAAGGTCAAATAAGAACCCAGCTTAAGGAGCTCAAGCTCAATACCAAAACCGTTGCCAAAGTGCAGCAGGGCTTGGGCTTAAGCCCTGTGTTAGAGGGAAAAAATACCAGTGCGACACTCAATTTTTCGTGGCTTGGCTCTCCTGCGGCCTTTAACGCGGCCTCGCTCAATGGCACAGTTGAGGCTTTAGTGCGTAATGGCAATCTCAATACCGAAGGCGCGGAAGCCCTAAAAATCTTTGGCATCCTGAACTTCAACTCGTTAACGCGGCGTTTACGTTTGGATTTCTCAGACCTTTATCAAAGCGGCGTAGCCTTTGACAAGCTCAGTATGAAAGCACGCATCAGCGATGGTGTGATGACCTTCACAGAGCCTTTGGTGATCGACGGCCCAGGCGGCAACTTTTTAAGCTCGGGCAGCACCGATTTGGTCGCGCACAGCGTGGATATGAAAATCGTGGTGACCTTCCCCGTGGCCAGCAACTTGCCCTTGGTGGTGGTCTTGGCAGGCTTTGCGCCACCCATTGCCGCCTCTATTTATGTGACCGAAAAACTGATTGGCGATGAGCTGTCACGCTTTACCAGCGCCAGCTACAACCTCACGGGCAGCTGGGAAGAGCCGAAAATGGAAATAAACAAGCTCTTTGATAACAAAGTAAAAGGCAAGGAAACGCGCGGCGTGACCGATCGCGTCAAAGGCGTATTTATGCTTGGAGACTAAGATGCTGGCCGCCATCCAAATGAATACGGTGGGCACTGTGGCACACAACCTTGCGCAAATCGACAGGCTGCTGGCGCAGGCTGCGGCGCAAGGTGCGACCTTAGCGGTGCTGCCTGAAATGTGCTTAAGCCTGAATCCTGATGACTATTCCGCCCTTGCGGCCTCTGCGGCTACGATTGAGGCCTTGGCCGAGCAGGCAAAGAAGCATCAGCTGTGGCTTTTGGCAGGTGCAGTGCCACAGTTAAGCCCAGATGGTGATGCCCGCGTGCGCTCGGCCTCGCTGCTCTTTAACGCGCAAGGCGAGCAGGTGGCGCGCTACGACAAGCGCCATTTGTTTGATGTTGATGTGGCCGATAAACAAGGGCGCTACCGGGAGTCGGAGCGCTTCAGCCCTGGTTCAGAGCTGGTGGTGGTCGATACGCCGCTTGGGCGCTTGGGGCTGAGTATTTGTTTTGATCTGCGCTTCCCTGAGCATTTTCTAGCGCTGCGCTCTTTGGGTGCAGAAATCATCAGCGTGCCTGCGGCTTTTACCTATCGCACTGGGCAGGCGCATTGGCACAGTTTGCTGCGCGCTCGTGCTATTGAAACTCAGTGTTATCTCGTCGCCGCCAACCAATGTGGCTGGCACGATGAAAAGCGTCAAACATGGGGGCATTCGCTGCTGCTCGACCCTTGGGGCGAAGTGCTGGGCGAGCTTGAACATCAGGAAGGGGTGCAGGTGGCAGAAGTCAAACGCACCTTGCTAACTCAGGTGCGCGAGGCTATGCCTCTGTGGAATCGGGCGCGCGGTTAGCCCGCTGCTCCGACAGTGTCTTTGACCAGTTGAAACAATTTTTTGTAGTTGCTGCCAGGCTTAGGTGGCTCACTGCTCATTTCTTTTTGTGCGTTGCGCACTAAATTACGCAAAGTCTGGCGGTCTACCGTTGGATATTGTTCGATAAAGTCGTTGAGGCTATCTTGCTCAACCAAGCGCGTGCGCCACATTTCTGCTTGTTTAATTATGCGGCCAAAGGCTTCGCTGGATGGGTCGAGTAAATCCAGTTTGGCTTGCAGTGCTTCCAGATCCTCGTCGCGCATCACCTTACCAATAAATTGCAAGTGGCGGCGCTTGGCTTCGTGCTGTGTCAGTCGGGTGTTTTCAGCCAGAGCGTGGCGTAGGGTGTCGCTGATGGGCAGCTCATCCCATTTGCTTTTCGGCATTTCGGTCAGCATTTTTCCCAAGTCATGCAGGCGATGCGCTTCGCGTTTTTGTTCGGATTTGCTGATGATTTCAATCTCATCATCCAGCTCTGTAGTGGGTTTTTTTTTCATAAAATCACTGTAATAAAAGAAAGGGTCTTATTCGTCTTCGCCGAAGCGGCAGGCAAACAGATCGGAAATGGCATTATAAGCGGCTTCGGCGTCTTCGCCTTGTATTTGTGCGTGTAACGTTGTGCCTTTGGCGGCGGCAAGCATCAACAGCGCCATAATATTTTTACCATCGACCATGCGCTCAGGGTGGCCAATGCGGACGGTGCTGCGGTATTGCAAGCACAGCCGCGCCAGTTTATCGGCCGCGCGCGCATGCAGCCCACGTTGATTGATGATGGTGAGCGAGCCCTCTTTCATGCGCCCTCGCTGCTGGGCAGTTCACGGTGGCGCACTTGGACTTCGGGGTATTGGCTGCGAAACTCCGCTGCCAAGGCCTCGGCTAGAAATACCGAGCGGTGCTGCCCGCCAGTGCAGCCGATGGCAATGGTGAGGTAACTGCGGTTGGCTTCGATGAAACTGGGTATCCAGCGGCGTAAAAAGCCGCTGATGTCGCCTTGCATGGCCTTTACGGGTGGCTCGTTTTTTAGAAAATCGATAATGGGTTGCTGCAAGCCCGTGTATTGGCGCAGGGCGGGATCCCAATAAGGATTGGGTAGGCTGCGCACGTCAAAAACAAAATCGGCATCCACAGGAACGCCGTGTTTAAAGCCAAAGGAGTGGAACAAAATGGCAATGTCTGCGCCTTTTTTCTCGGCTACGCGTAATTTAATTTGGCTGCGTAGCTCGTGCACCGACATTTGCGTGGTATCGAGCTTTAAATCGGCCAGATCGGCCATGGGTTGCAGCAGCTGTTTTTCTTGTTCGATGGCTTCGGCCAAAGACAGATTACCTGTGGTCAGCGGGTGTTTGCGGCGGGTGGCACTAAAGCGTTGAATTAATACCTCAGGACTGGCGTCCAGATAGACAATATCCAGCTGATACTCTTCGCTGGGCAGCTGATGCAGCACATCGTGAATTTGCTCAAATGCATGGGGTAAATTACGCGCATCAATGCTAACGGCCACGCGTGAGAGCTTTTCTTCGTGCTCGGTTTCTTGCACCAAGGCGGGAAGCAGACCGATGGGAAGATTATCAATGCAGTAAAAACCCAAGTCTTCGAGCACATGCAAAGCACTGGATTTTCCTGAGCCTGAACGGCCACTGATGATCACAAGACGCATGACAGTCCTTAACTAGGGCGACGGGGCTTTAATTGCGCGTTGGTATAAGTGCTGGGCATCGGGAGCATTACGTAGGGCTTCTCGATATTCGACATCGGTAAAGTTGCGCGCCAGCATCCCCAACACTTGCAGATGCTGGCTGTCCGCTTGTTCTGGCACAAGCAAGGCAAACA
>JBDKHD010000245.1:0-7553 GCA_039797885.1 Pseudomonadota bacterium | reverse complement strand
AAACCTGTGCGGATGCGTCGATAAGCTGCGCTTTGGCGCCCAGTAATTCTTGCCCTGCATTGACCCATTCGCTGTAGCTGTAACGGCCTTGCTGATAGGCGCTTTGTGCTTGTAGGTAAGCACGCTCAAGCAAGGGAATAATGTCGTGACTTAAGCTTTGCGCTTGAGCCAGGCTTTGCTGGCGCATCCGTTTGGCTTGCGCAAACTCGGCTAAAAGTTGTTGTCTTGCTTGCTGTTCCTGGGCTTGTAGCACCTGAAGTTGCGCCTGTGCGCCGTAGAGCTGTGGCTTGTTGCGCAGGCTGGTAAAGAGCGGGATTTCGACACCCAAGCCTAAAGCGGCATCTTGGCTTTGCGCATAGTGCGTCACGCCTAGCCGCCACTGCACATCCGTTTGACTGCGGGCTTGCAGGCTGGCCAGTTCGGCTTCTTGGGCGGCACGTTCTTTGGCAAAGAGCGCCAGCATGGGTGAGTGGCTGAGGTCTTGCGGCTCGGCTAAGGCTTTAGGCGAGTACAGCTCGCCTTGCAGCTGATCAAAGTTCACCTGCTCTTGCCCCATTAGGCTGGCCAGGCTTTGGTAGCGGCTAGCAAGCTCGGCCTGGCAGGCGGCATAAGCCTGTTTGGCTTGCAACCAAGCCACCTGCGCACGCCACTGCTCGGCTTCAGGCGCGGCGGCTTTGCGCACCCGCTCTTGCACCAGCCTCAGGCTTTGCTGCTTAAGCTGCTGCGTATCTTGTTGCAGCCGACAGTGCTCCTGCTGTGCCAGAGCTTGCACAAAGCCTGAGGTCAGGGCGCTTAAAAGTTGCATGCGCTGGAGTTCTTGCCGTGTCAAAAGCAGCTCAGTTTGGGTGCTGGCGAGGGCTTGCCGAGTTTGGCGTTGATTGCCGCGCTCCCAGATAGAAGACAGTGCCAGCGTAGTTTGCGCGCTGTCCACACCCTGATAGCTGCCCGTACCTGCAATCTCACTGCTGTCGAGGCTTAGATTCAGTGCAGGACGCTGCGCGGCCAGCTCGGTTTGCGCCTGCTGGGCGTCAAGGCGCGCACGATATTCTTGTAGTTGCGGATGCTGAGCCAAAAGCATGCGGCTGGCTTCCGCTAAGGTGAGGGCTTTGGCAAAAGAGAGGCTTGGCGAGCAAGCCAAAGCTAGGAGCACGCCCCGTACGATAGCGGCGCGCCATATTTCCGATAATTTGTTTCGCATAATGTTCTCAATATTAAAAAGGTGGGTAAAGCCGTTTTAACTCAAGAAAATAGGTGGGCGATAAAGACTTTCTAGGCCTAATGAGGTGTAAGACAAGAGCGGTTTTAATGCAGGCAATGCTTGAAACTCTAAGGTTTCGATCTGCTCCATGCTGGGCAAAACCGCAAAATGGGCGTTATGACCGTGGCAAATATCGCAGTGATGCAAGGCATCCTGCGACTGACTCGGCGTGGCCTGAATGTCACTGGCGGTATGAGTTTCCAATAAATGCTGGTGCGGCACATGAGCCAGCGCCATCCATAAGGCCTCGGCATTAACAAATCCCACTTGCACAACAAGCAACAGCGCGACCAAGGTGCGCTGCGCGGTGCGAATGAAATGAGTGAATGCCATAAGAGGTCCTTAATCGGGTAAATCGTTACGGAAACGCTTTTGTTGGCAGGATGCACAGCGAAACACCCGTTCCATGCTGTTTGCACCCCATAAACCCGACTCCTGAACCTCGCTGGACTGGCAATGCGGGCAAGCCTGCGGTGCTTGCTCCTGAACAGGCAAGGCCTTCCAGCTTTGCAGCTTGGTGACGAAATAGGTCACGCCCACAATCAGCGCAATCAGGATAAAAGCAGGCAACAATAAAAACAGGTTCATAACAGGCTCATGGCAAAACAGAATCGACATTGTGCCAGCCTGACGCCAGAAGGCCAGCCCAGATAGGACAAAGGCCTAAAAGAAAAGTGCCGAAAGCGTGCCAAAGCCGTAAAAAAAGCGCCAAAACGGCCTATTATTCAACTTCCGATAATAACAATTATCGGAAATATAAGATTGACAGACTCCTGTTTTAACTGAAAAACGCCACTTCAATCCGCCTCATCAAACTAGCCCTCTTGCCTAATCCTCTTGCCTTAGCTAATTACGAAAATGCTGTCGCGTGCGATTGGCAAACCACACCAAAGACAGCATCACAGGAACCTCAACCAAAACCCCCACGACCGTTGCCAAGGCAGCACCTGAATGCAGGCCAAATAAGGACACCGCCACCGCTACCGCCAGCTCAAAGAAGTTGGATGTCCCAATCATGGCCGCAGGCGCGGCAATGCAATGTGGCAGCTGCATCTTCTTTGCCCAAAAATACGTCAAAGCAAAGATGCCGTAGCTTTGAATAATCAGCGGAATGGCAATCAGCACTATGGCGGTGGGCTTGGCTAGAATCATTGGCGCTTGCAAGCCAAACAATATGACCACCGTGGTCAGCAGCCCCAGTATCGACCAAGGCTTAAGCTTACCCAGCCATTGGGCAATGGCGCTGGCGTCCTTTTGCTGTAACGCTCGCCTCGTTATCACCCCAGCCAATAAGGGCATAAGCACATAAAGCAACACCGACAGCAGCAAGGTTTGCCAAGGCACTTCAATGGCATTTACGCCCAAAAGCAAAGCGGTAATGGGAGCGAAGGCAAAAATCATGACCAAGTCGTTGACTGAGACTTGCACCAAAGTGTAATTGGGGTCGCCTTTGGTTAGCTGACTCCAGACGAAAACCATGGCCGTACAGGGCGCAACCCCCAGCAATATCATGCCCGCGATGTATTCCCCTGCACTTTGCGGATCGACCCAAGAGGCAAAAAACACTCGAAAAAACAGCCAGCCCAACAAGGCCATCGTAAAGGGTTTGATCAGCCAATTGACGACCAAGGTCAGCATCAGCCCCTTGGGGTTTCTGCCTACGTCTTTAACAGCGGCAAAGTCGATTTGCACCATCATTGGGTAAACCATCAGCCAAATAAGCAGCGCGACCACGAAATTGACCTGCGCGTACTCCAGCATGGCAATAAGTTCGAACCACTGTGGAACAGCCTGCCCCAGCAATAGCCCCAACGCGATGCAGGCCGCCACCCATAAAGATAAATAACGTTCAAACAACCCCATTTGTATGGCTCCATTCGGTGGATTTTAAACTCTGCGCCCAGCACTCAGACGGCTTCATTGCCACGTTTTCGAGCACTGCTAGGCGTCGATTAATATCAGCTATGCACGCTCGAAAGGCGGCCGCTGCCTGCTCACCTTCAAACTTGGACGGGTCTGACAATGGCCAATGAAGTTTCAGCGCCGCATGAAAGGCCACGGGGCAGCTTTCACCTGCGGCACTGTCACAGAGCGTAATGATGAGATTGGGCTGAAAACCATCCAAGTCATACCAGGATTTACTGCTAAGCCCCAAGGTGCGAACGCCCGCCTCTTGCAAATAATGCAAGGTCAATGGGTGAACCACACCCGCAGGCGCACTGCCCGCACTTTTAGCCTGTAGCCAAACGGAGTTTTTATGGAGAGTGAGAGCCTCAGCAAGAATGCTACGGCAACGATTGTGCGTGCACAAAAATAGGATTTTCATATTAATTAGCCTGCGAATTGGCCGCCGTGGTGCAAACCGAGCCTGATGCTAACAGCGTCACTTGCGCCAAATACTCTGGATGCGCCTGTTTTAATTCATGCAATAACTGCGGCAACCACAGTGGCAGTTCGGGGTTTAAGCGGTAATAAACCCATTTTCCTCGACGCTCATCCACGACTAAGCCACTGCTGCGTAAATCGGCAAGATGACGTGATATTTTGGGCTGGCTCAGCTGTAAGGCTTGTTGTAGTTCGCAAACACAAAGTTCGTGATGAGCCTGAATGAGTAATAGGGACTTCAGCCGCGTGTCATCGGCCAAGCCTTTGATAAAGTGCAAAGGGGTAAACATGGAGGAATCTCTGAAGCTTTTACATGCAGAAAATCATATATATGTTTTTCCGCATGTCAAGAATTTCAGACTGGGTTGCCAAGCGTTAGCTTGTTGTAATGCACTCAAGCGCAAGTATTTATGCGCCCTGCACCCTGCGACCATAAAGAATCAAGAGTAAGCCAAAGGCAAACATGGCCACGCTGTACACCGCAGGCACGACTGAAATCTCAGCCGAGCCAATTAAGGACAGCGCAATCATCAAGGCTAATGCCCCGTTTTTAATGCCCAGTTCCACCGCCACGGTAAAAGCCTGAGCGTGGTTTAGGCTGCACAGCCTACCCACCACCAAACCATAAAGAATGCTGGTGATGTTTAAAAGCGCCACCGCCAACCCCGCTTGCTTGACCATGCCCACCATGCCCTCTCCTGCTTCTAGCACCAAGGCCACAATCACCCCCGCCAGAACCACGAAACCAAAGACGTTCATGCCTTTTTCCGACTTAACCGCAAAGCCAGGTGCCATTTTGCGAATCCACATACCCAAGGCCACAGGAACCAACACGATGGCAAAGAGCGTGAGCATGGTTTGCAGTACGGGCAAGCGAATGCTTACCGATTGCTCCATAACGAGGCTCATAGCTTTATTAACGAAAAACGGCAACGTAATGATGGCCAAGAGACTGGCCAGCACCGTCAGCAAAATCGACAGTGCCACATTACCGCGCCCCAAGAAGGTAAACAAATTCGAGGTCGTGCCACCTGGGCAAGCCGCAATCAGCACCAAGCCCACCGTGGTGGTGGCATCGAGTTTAAGCAGCACAGCCAAACCGTAGGCGATAGCAGGCAGCACCAACAGCTGAGAGGCAATACCAAAGGTCAAAGGCCAAGGAGCCGAAGTGGATTGCTGAAAATCTTTGAGCGTTAAGGTCAGCCCCATACCCACCATGATGAGGAATAAAGAAATGGGAAGCCCTATTGAGATCAGTGCGCTGTGTTCCATAAATTACCTGTTTTATTGTTATTTTAAGCGGCTAAAAGCCTGCGCCTGATGATGGCGAAATCAGGCTGCAAGCGCAAGACAAGGGGATGGTACGATTTAGTTCAGCTTCAAACGATAGCGCCCGACACCCTGCCCGCTGCGAATGCGCTCTAGGCTTTTGCTTAGCTGCTCTGGGGTGACATCAACGGTGAGCGAATTCAAATTGGGCAGCGCCCAGTCGCTGGCGACTTTATCAAGAATGCGCTGTTTCTCTGCGCGGGGGATTTCGACCGAATCCACGCCAAGCAATGACACACCACGCAAAATAAAAGGAAAGATACTCGTGCTCACCTGCGTACCTGCCAACATGCCGCAGGTGCTGAGCGCGCCTTCGTTTTGAATCTGTGGCAATAAAGCCGAAACCATGTCGCCACCTGTGGTATCCAGCGCCGCCTGATACAAGGGTTTTGCCAAGGCCTTACCTGCTGCGGCCAGTACGGTTTCACGGCTTAAAACGTCTTTAGCACCCAGAGCCTGTAAGAAATCGGCTTGTGCGGCCTTGCCCGTTACCGCCAGCACCTCAAAGCCGAGCTTGGCTAAAAGTGCCACCGCCACCGAGCCAACACCACCTGTTGCACCCGTGACCACCACCGCGCCTTTTTCGGGAGCCACTCCTACAGCAAGCAGCTTTTGCACAGAAAGCGCGGCGGTAAAACCCGCCGTCCCCCAAGCCATGCTGTCAGCCATGCTCAGTGCTTGAGGCTTATGCAGCACCCAGCTTGCGGGGACGCGAATTTTTTCGGCAAAGCCGCCTGCGGTATTCATGCCCAAATCATAGCCAAACACCACCACCTCACTGCCTGCGGGAAAATCGGCCGTGCCTTCAAGTACTCTGCCTGCAGCATCAATGCCAGGCGTATGCGGGTAGGCTTTCGTTACGCCTTTGTGGCCACTGGCCGAGAGCGCGTCCTTGTAATTTAACGAGGAATAATGCACCTCGATAAGGATGTCGCCTGCGGGCAACGCTTGCTCATCGAGCTCTTGCCATTGCCCCACATACTGGCCGTTTTCTTCACTCACTCGGTAAGCACGAAAGCTCATGGCAGCTCCTTTTTTAGTCTAAGTAGATGAGGTTTTGCATTATGTCGCCTTCTTCACAAACTCGGAAGGTGATAAATAATTTAACGAACTGAGAGGCCTAGTTGTAACCAATATTACTTTAAGTACTCGCTTCTAAACTTATTATTTGCTTTTTCAAAAAAGCATCTTGAGCAGGTTTTTCTAGCTAAATAAAACTGGATTTTACTCAATTTTTTTATAAGCAACGCCACAAGACAGGAAAATAATCCGAATAAAATAGGCGCTATGATTGAAATCATCTGGGCGAAAAGTATAATCCCGCAGCTTTTATTTAGCACTTGTGGATTCACAATCAACTCACCCTAGTTTTAGGATTTAAACTAATGAAAAACATCACTAAAGTTCTTACTTTTTCTTCAATCGTACTTCTCACAGCCTGTGGCGGTGGCGGTAGTGATGATAATAAGGACAGCAACAAACCCTTCACCCCAACCAATGCTGCTGCTGCCAGTAATGGCGCCACCATCACACCAACAACAGCCAGCAATTTAATTGATGGTGATGTAACCACCTCATGGACTAGCAATGATAGCCCAGTAGTTATCAGTTTTGGTGCCGTTAAAAAAATAGGCTCGATCAAACTGACTCGTATTAATTCTTCTGCAACACTTGGCACTTCACCAGACATCCTGGTTGAACTGTCAGACAATGGCACTACCTACACGAAGTCAAAAATGTCTTTAATGTTTAGTGGTGCCGATTGCTACAGCACCACCAGCAACGCAACAAGCATGTCATGCACCATGAAGCCTGCCAGAAATATCAGCCATATTCGCATCAGCACTCCAAACAGCAAGTTCTATGATTTTCTTGAACTTGAAGCAATAACAAGCGATGCATTGTAATCGCTCCTTAATTTAAGAATAACGGGCGCAGACAATGCGCCCGTTATTGTTCTGGTCAACCTAAAGTAGACACTTTATTTTTACAATTTTCATACTCAACAGGACTGATGTCACCGTTGGCTGTATGAAGCCTTTCTAAGTTGTAATAGCGCATATACGCTGCCACATCGTTAGCCATTTCTTCACGCGTTGCGTGATGCACTTCAGTATCCAATCGTGCTTTAGGCTGCCAAAAAATCGCTCAACAACTGCGTTATCCCAGCAGGCTCCAACATCGCCCATAGACGGTTTAATATGCATTTTTTCCAGCTCTGTTCTCAGCATTTTGCTGGTGTATTGTGAGCCTCGGTCGCTGTGGAATATCACGCCACTGGGTCGTTTACGCAGCCAGTAAGCCTGCCGTATCGAGCGTAAAATCAAGTCTGTTGTCATCCGTGGGCTAATCGCCCAGCCGATAATTCGGCGTGAGTACAAGTCCATAACAATACTTAAATACATCCAGCCTTCGGCTATTTTTAAGTAAGTAATATCACCCGCCCATACTTGATTGGGCTGGGATGGATTAAAGTTCATATTCACTAAATTCGCGGACACTGAGTGCTTTAATTCTCGTTTGGTGGTGACTTTATAAGCAACGCGCTGCTTCACAACCAGATTCAGTTTTTTTCATAATG
>JBDKHD010000244.1:0-3899 GCA_039797885.1 Pseudomonadota bacterium | reverse complement strand
TGGCAGAGTACGCTCGATATGTTAAGCCTTATCAAGATGCGCTTATTGCCCTTAAAAAAGACGGAACCTATGAAAAAATATTGAATGATTTTAAGCAGTAATTTTGGCCTATTTTTCATTTTTATTCGCACCCGTGCAAGAAAAATTAAGATGCAGTTCCGACTTTGACACGACTATTTTATTTAATTACAGCGTCTCTTGCAGCTTGTGCCACGCGGCAATCAAGCCTGCGGTCGAGGCATCAAAGCTTTGCGTATGGGCTTTGTTTTCCAGCGCATTCAGGACTTTTCCGCCCAGCTCTTTACCAAGTTCCACTCCCCACTGATCAAAACTGTTGACGCCCCAGAGCATGCCTTGCACGGTGACTTTATGCTCATACAGCGCAATGAGTGCGCCCACGCTTTGTGGCGTAGAGCGGGGGAAATACAGGGTGTTGCTGGGGCGGTTACCTGGGATGGCTTTTTGTTTGGCCAGCACGCGCGCCCGTGTTTCGTTCATGCCTTTTTGGATGAGTTCGTCATAGGCTTGTTCTTCGCTTTTGCCCATCAGTAGGGCTTGGCTTTGGCTTAGGCAATTGGAAACCAGCATGGCGTGGAAATTGTCGATGGGATTATGGCTTTGCAGCGGCAAAATAAAATCGCAAGGCGCAAAGTGCGTGCCTTGGTGCAAGAGCTGGTGGAAGGCGTGCTGACCATTGGT
This sequence comes from Pseudomonadota bacterium, assembly GCA_039797885.1. Taxonomy (GTDB): domain Bacteria; phylum Pseudomonadota; class Gammaproteobacteria; order Pseudomonadales; family Oceanobacteraceae; genus Venatoribacter. Next base: position 3,200 of record JBDKHD010000244.1, on the reverse strand, counting down.
GCCCACGCCACCCCAAATAATCGGGCCTGTGTGGTAGTTCAGTTTGTTGCCCTGCTGGTCTACGGATTTGCCGTTGCTTTCCATATCCAGCTGTTGCAAATGTGTGGGCATGGAGCGCAGGTAATGGTCGTAGGGCAAAATTGCGTGCGAGTGCATGCCAAAGAAATTGATGTACCACAGCCCTAATAGCGCCATGATAACGGGCATATTTTGCGCAAGCGGCGCGGTGCGAAAATGCTCATCCATTTGATGCGCGCCATAGAGTAAATCACGAAAATGATCCGCCCCAATGGCCAGTGCTAAGGGCAAGCCAATGGCCGACCACAGTGAATAGCGCCCGCCGACCCAATCCCACATAGGAAAGACATTTTCCTCGGCAATGCCAAACTCCACCGCTTTTTCGACATTGGCCGAAACGGCAGCAAAATGACGAGGTAAATCTTTTACACCACCACCGTTATCCAAAAACCACTGACGACAAGCCAGAGCATTTTTCAAAGTTTCTTGAGTGTTAAAAGATTTTGATTGCACGATAAACAGCGTGGTGGCGGGGTTGAGCGTGCTTAAGATTTCAGAAATGTTCGAGCCGTCAATATTGGCTAAATAATGAATGTTTAATTTGCTATCCCAATAGGGTTTGAGGGCGGCCGAGGCGAACTTGGGGCCTAAAAAAGAGCCACCAATACCGATGGAGACCACATCGGTGAAAGCACGATTGTCATAGCCGCGCCATTGATTGCGGCGAATTTTAAAACAAAATTCTTCGATGCGTTTTAAGGTGGCACGCACTTCGGGCATCACATCTTCACCATCGACAAGCACAGGGCGTGTGGAGAAATTACGCAGTGCGGTATGCAGCGCAGGGCGATTTTCGCTTTGATTGACTTTTTCACCCTGAAACAACGCCGCAATGCCTTGGCTTAGCTCGCGCTCTTGCGCCAAGGCTAAAAGTAGCGCCAAGGTTTCATCGCTGATGCGGTTTTTGGAATAATCCAAAGACAAACCTGCTGCGTTAAGGTGAAATTTTTGAAATCGCTGTGGGTCGGTGCTGAACCAGTCGCACATGGATTGGTCTTGTATTTGTGCAAAATGCGCAGTGAGTTTTTGCCAAGTAGCGGCTTGAGTCAGCGAGGCCATGCGAGTCCCTGATGCGAAGAAATTAAAGGTGATGCAGTATAAAAGCTGGCAGGGCTTCTGTCTAAGCTGGCAGCAAAAATGATCTTGGCTACACTTTGAGCAAGACCAAACGAGAGGAAAAACTATGGCCACTCGCGATGAAAACAGTAAGAGCGACTCCGACCGCTTGCAAGAGCTGGAGGCAACCACGGCAACCCATAAAAAAATACTGTTCTTAGTATTGGGTTTGGCGGTGATCACCACCGTAATTGCTATTACTTTGGGTGTGGTGCGCATGATTAGCCCTCCTTCTTCTTTTGCGCATGTGAATGAGCTGGTGCAAATCCAAACTCAAGTGAAAGAAATGCAAGCTTTGGTAAAAGAAATGCAGGAAAAAAATTCGGCCTTGCAGTTTGAATTGGACAGCAGCCAAGCCGCCGTATTTAAAGCCATGATGCTGGAGCAAGAGCGCAGCTATCAATTGCATTTAAATGCGTTAAAACAAGGCATGCGTGATCTAGCGCGAATGATTCCAGGCTCGCGCACTTGGTTGGATATTTACGACGAGCAAATGGACAGCGCCATCGAGCAAAGCAAGGCACGAATGAATAAACTGGCTTCGGTGCAAACCAACGCCCAACAAAAAGTGATTGAGGCCGTCCCTGTGCCTGCGCGCCCTGAGCCTGCTCAGGTCAATAATCTCTAGCCCCGATGGTCGGCAACAAAGGGGTTGCTGATCATTTCCTCACCAAAAGTAGAATGCTCGCCATGACCTGGTATAAAGGTCACATCCTCGCCTAAGGGAAATAATTTCGTGCGAATGGACGCAATTAAATCCTCGTAATTGCCTTGCGGAAAATCTGTGCGCCCAATCGAGCCGTGGAAAAGTACATCACCGACAAAGGCTAGTTTGTGTTCGGCGCTGTAAAACACCACATGCCCTGGGGTGTGGCCTGGGGTGTGAATGACAGTGAAATACAGATTGCCGATGCAAATTTGTTCGCCGTCATTGAGCCATTGGTCGGGCGTGCAATTTTCAACCTGTGCAAAGCGAAACATTTGCGCTTGTTGTGCCAGCCCGTTAAGCCAAAAGGCATCGGCACGATGTGGGCCGACAATGGGAATATCCAGCGCCCGCGCCAAGGCCATCGCTGCGCCTGCATGATCAATATGGCCATGAGTGAGTAATATTTTTTCAGGCAGCGCGTCCATTTTTTGCAAGGCGGCGAGGATTTTATCGACATCGCCACCTGGGTCGATGATGGCCGTTTTGCGCGTTGTATTGCACATAACCAAGCTGCAATTTTGCGCAAAAGCGGTCACGGGCAGGATATTTAAAGTCAGGTTCATGGTCATGGCTTAGTGGTGATGGCCGCCGTCGCCGTGAGCGTGGCCGTGTTCAACTTCTTCAGCGGTGGCGGCACGCACATCGACAACATCCACTTCAAAACGAATACTTTTGCCCGCTAAGGGATGGTTGGTATCCACGTCGGCCATAAAACGCCCCGCTTTAATAAGGGTTACTTGACGGTAGCCTTGCTCGGTTTGCACCACTGCCACCATGCCTTTTTTCCACACTTTAGCGCCTTGCAAATGCTTGATTGGCACGCGCGCGACGGCGTTTTCTTGGCGTTGGCCATAGGCTTCATCGGCACGGAGTTTAATGCTAACGTGCTCGCCTTTTTGCCTGCCTTCTAGGGCTTTTTCAAAGCCTGAAATCATATTGGCGTGGCCGTGCAAATAGGCGATAGGGTGAGAGGCTTCGGTGGTTTCGATACGATGGTCTTGATCGTCGAACAGGCTGTAATGCAGTTGGACGACGCTGTCTTTGCTGATGTTCATGGCAACCTCTAGGGCAAAAAAAAGGCAAGGTAGCGGTTTTAGCTCAAGGCGTCCAGAGGCAGGCTTGAGTTTTGGCGCTGCGCCCCCATAGAGTAGGGCACGATTTTTTATTGGGGTAAAAGCATGACCACTATAGTTTCGGTTCGACGTGGCAATGAAGTTGTTATCGGTGGCGACGGCCAAGTGTCTTTAGGCAACACCGTTATGAAGGCTAACGCGCGCAAAGTTCGCCGTTTGTACGA
>JBDKHD010000243.1:0-4228 GCA_039797885.1 Pseudomonadota bacterium | reverse complement strand
AGGCATGATGCTGCTGCTTAGCAAAAAGAACGCCGAAGAACGCGTCGCCTCTTTCCTGTTAAACATCGCCGAACGCTATGGCCGCCGTGGTTTTTCCACCAGCCGTTTCCGCCTGCCCATGTCACGCGTGGACATTAGTAACTATCTTGGCCTTGCGGTGGAAACCATCAGCCGCGTCTTCACCCGTTTTCAAAAGAACGGCATGATCGAAACCCAAGGCAAGGAAGTTGTGCTGCTAGATACCGCCATGCTCAAAGAAATGGCAGGCCACCAGCTCACCGCACCTTGCCACTTAGAAGACTAAGCCTCTTTAAGTAATAGCTATTAAAACGCCCCCTGTTCTGCTATAAAGCGCACGCACAAAACAGGGGGCTTTTTTATGTTGGATTTCCTGCACGAGCGCAAAGAAAAGCTCGAGTTCAATAAGCTGCAAAAACGCTTACGCCGCAACGTCGGCAAGGCCATCGACGATTACAAAATGATCGAAGACGGCGACAAAATTATGGTGTGTTTATCAGGGGGTAAAGACTCCTACACCCTGCTCGATATCCTTCTGGGTTTGCAAAAAAGCGCGCCCATTAAGTTTGACATCATTGCCGTCAACCTCGACCAAAAACAGCCCGGTTTTCCTGAAGAAGTGCTGCCCACTTACCTTACAAGCATTGGCGTGGATTTTCATATTCTGGAAAAAGACACCTACAGCATTGTGCAAGAGCTGGTTCCCGAAGGGAAAACCACCTGTAGCCTGTGCTCGCGCCTGCGCCGTGGCAACCTGTACGGCTACGCCGAAGAAATCGGTGCCAATAAAATCGCCCTAGGCCATCACCGTGACGACATCATTGAAACCCTGTTTTTAAATATGTTTCACGGCGGCAAGCTCAAGGCCATGCCACCCAAGCTTTTGAGCGACGACAAAAAACACATTCTGATTCGCCCACTGGCCTACTGCAAAGAAAGCGACATCGAAGAATACGCACGCATCAAAGAATTTCCCATTATTCCCTGCAACCTGTGCGGCTCGCAGGAAAATATGGAACGTAAGAACATCAAGAACTTGCTGAAACAGTGGCAGAAAGAGCACCCAGGGCGCATTGATAATATCTTCTCGGCCATCTGCAACATCGCGCCCTCACAGCTTGGCGATCGCACGCTGTTCGACTTTGAAAGCCTGCAACAGCATCAAAACCGCAATCACCTCTACCAGCGCCTAGACCTCGCCCAGCTCGACTAGCGCTCGCTGGCGCCCAAAGCGCGCACCTGCTTGTAGCTGTACTGGCCGGGTTCGCGTAACGTCAGTTCGATGCGATAGCTGAGCTTATCCTCACCCTGAGCCTGAGTGCTTAAAAAACAATGGTCTGGAAAAATCTTGGCACTGGGCATCGCAAAGCTGAAGTTTTTCCCCTCCAGCTCCTCAATAACACGCGTGGATAGCACCTTGTCGTTTTGGCCATTGTTCGAGGATTGCAGCCACTGCACATAAAGCTGATTACCTGCGCCAATTTGCGTCAGCGTTAGGCGCACATAGCCCTGAAACGAGCCATTCGAGCTGGATTTCCATTTGCACACAGGCAGCACTTCATCCACCCAGTGCGGCATTTTATAAATCACGGAATAATGCGGATCGACAGCCTGCGCAATTTCCTCGGCGCTAAACACCATAACCTTAGGCGGTGCAACCTCGGCATCCGCAAACGCATAAGCACTGCTTAGTACCAGCATAAATCCAAGCCATCTCATCGGGTTTCTCCTTTTGTGTGCTAATCTGCGCGCTCTTTAGAGCTAGGTATTCAGGTTTTTACAGGTTATCGGCATGAGCAGCAAACTCCTTACACGCGAAGGGCAAATTCGGCTTCAACAAGAGCTGGATCAACTCTGGCGCGAAGAACGCCCCGAAGTCACTAAAAAAGTGACCTGGGCGGCAAGTCTTGGCGACCGCAGTGAGAATGCCGACTATCAATACAACAAGAAACGCCTGCGCGAAATCGATCGCCGCGTGCGCTATCTGCGCAAAACCTTAGAGGCTGCGCAGGTGGTAGACTACCACCCACAGCAAGAAGGCCGAATATTCTTTGGCGTTTGGGTCGAAATTGAAAACGACCAAGGCGAAACACTGCGCTTTCGCATAGTCGGCTACGACGAAATTTTTGGCCGCAAAGACTACATCTCCATCGACTCACCCATGGCTCGCGCACTACTCAAAGCGCAGGTGGACGACGAAATCACCGTGCATACCCCCAATGGCAAAGCCGTTTGGTACGTCAACCAAATCAGCTACCAGAGTCTAAACGCCGATTAAGCAGGCTTCACACCCGCTCTAGCCATCAATAAAAATATTTTTGGCCAAAAGCAAGGCCGACATAACCCAGACCACAGGTGGCTACAAAGACCGCACCGTAATTTCCAATTGACCAACTCCCCTCACGGCAGCCGAATACTCACCTCAAAGCCCTGCTCTGGCAAAGAGCGGGCGCGAAGCACGCCGCCATGCGCGGCCACAATGCGCAGGCTGAAGTAATAACCGAGGCCAGTACCTTTTTTGCTCAGTGCCGCATCGGCGCGAAAATAAGGCGTGCCTAATAACGCCAATTCCTCTGCACTTAAACCCGGCCCTTGGTCGCTAATGGTAAACAGCAGGTCTTCATTCACCAGATTTACCGCCAAGCTCACAGGGCTACCTGCGGGCGAATATTTCAATGCATTCAGCACAATATTGCCAACGGCCATGCCGATTAAATGCTCATCAAAATTCCAATGCCCAGGTGCCTCCTGCACAGCCACATTCACGCGCTGCGCCTGCGCCCCTAACTCCTCCATTAATTGAGTCAAAAAATCACAGATATTGACCGCACGTTTTGCCACTGGCAAACGGCCATTGTCCAAGGTTTCGGTGATTAAAAAATTATCCACCAAATTAAATAATGCTGCCGTGTGCTGCTGAATTTGCAGCAAACGCTTTTGTTCGCTCTCGGGAACATCAGCCAATTTTAATTGCAGCATTTGCGCCGAACGGTCAATCACGGCCAAAGGCGTTCGAAACTCATGCGACAGCATCGCCACAAAACGGCGCTGCTCACTGGCACGCTCAGCCATCGCCGCCGCCTGCTGTTCCGCCTTGACCTTATCCTGCTGAAATTGATTTAACCGCAACGCCAAGCCATAGCTCATCACCAGCACATGCACAATGGTCGCGGTCTGATAAAAATACCGAGTAAACAGGGTTTGCGGCAAATAGCCCAAATTCGCCAAACTGTTAATAATTAGCCCAACCGCCGGAATAATAAAGGCCGTAAAATAAATTAAATACAGCGTTTTTTTATGCCGCTGCCAGAACCAAATTAACAGCGCCAAACTCACCAAAATATTAAAACTATTTAACATATTGGAGAACTTCACCACCACCAACAACCACGCCCCTACCCAAGACGGCATCAGCGCAAACGGCAGCAAAAATAAATTCAGCAGCAGCGTAAACATAAACAAATAATGCACCACCGGCACATTCTTTTTCAGCTGCAAAAGTTTATCCCACATCAGCACCATGGACGCCGCCGCCCCCAGCCAGCCAGCCAATGCGCGGTAGAGCATCACTCAACCACGCCGAATGCCAAGCCAGCAGCACCGGAAAATACCCGTTGGTGCCTAAATGAAATAAAATCTGCGACGCCACATAGGCCGCATACGCCAGCATCACCGCATCGCGCAGGCGCGCCCCTAAAATGACATAGAGCAGCACCGCAATCAGCAAAATGCCAAAATATCCGCCACGATAAAAATTACTGCGCGTCTCATATTCCGTAAACGCACTCACCTGCCATAAATCCGCGTCCAAAATAATGGCATTCGTGGTATGCACACGAATAAAAATCTGCTGATGCGCAAAAGTCTCAATCGGCACCGCAAATAAGCGAGTCTGCACTGGGCGATTTTGATAAGGACGCTGATAGCCCAAAGGATAATGCACAAAGCCGCCCTGTGGCTGCTCCACCCACAGCTCCACCTCGCTTAATTCTGGCGAACCAATGGCCAGCACCCAGCGCGTGGGTGCGTGTTCCTGCGGGTTAATCTGCAAATGAAACCAATGCGCGCCCATGTTATAGCCCAAGCTGTTTTCACTGGCCAAAGGCACAAAATCCCGCTGCTGCACCTGCTCAAACGGCAGCACATTTTTCGCATCAAAAAAATAGCCCAGCCGCCCCGCCAAAGACAAAGACGGCGTCGTGGCACTCAG
>JBDKHD010000242.1:0-3574 GCA_039797885.1 Pseudomonadota bacterium | reverse complement strand
TGAAACCTGGCACTCCAGCGCTTTGTTTTCTTGTGGCTTAGCCAAAAATGGCTGAATTTTTTTGGCAAAATCGTGCATGCTTTTTGTAATTTCTTCTGCCTTAATTCGGCCTAGATTACTGGCAGGTAAATTCCCAAGCCCTTGCTCTTTTGCCAAGAAAAACGCATCAAACTGTTCAAACACAGCCTGGCTTGGCAACTGCTCTAGCCAGCTTTGCTTTAAAAAATACTCATCCAATTTATTGGGCGAAAAAGGCTCGGTATTTTGCAGCTCTTGCCAATCGGGTTCCAAATAAGCCTGCAAACGTCTGCGCACAAAAAATTTCGGCGGTGATGACAGTGCCGCAACCACATCCTTCAATCGCACTTCAGCGGTATCCAAATCCGCAGGCAAGCTCAACGCCTGTGCTGGCCAATTTTGTGGCCGCGCTTCTGCCCAATCTTCAAATTCAACATTGGCAACCTGCGCCCAAAGCTCTTGATAGCTTGGCACGAAGCGCGGGTATTTCGCGGTAAAACTCATGGGGTTGTAAGGCTGCAAGGGCAAGTCTTCTTGTAGCCAAGCTAAAAAATGTTTACGGCTTTCTTGGTGCGGAAGATTTACATGCTCTTGCAAACAAAAACCATCGGCCAGGTAATCACGCAACTCGGCTAAAAGTACCGAGGGCTGTAATTCATTATTTTGACGAATGTCGCGGCCACGATAACTTAAATACAAATAATCCTGAGCCGAGCACAAAGCCTCTAAAAATAAATAACGGTCATCGTCACGACGAGCACGATCGCCTGCTTGTGGAAAATGCTGAATTAAATCAAAACCCAAAGGCGTAGTGCGACGCGGATAATCGCTGTCGTTCATGCCCAGCATACAGAGCGCCTTAAAAGGAATGGAGCGCATCGGCATGAGGCTGCAAAAATTTACTGGGCCTGCCAAAAAGCGCTGCCAGCCTGCTTGCTGGCCAAGATGATCGTTAAACCACGCCTGCACCACCACCGCCGCAATCGGCTCGGAATAATTGGCCAATTCCGTATCATTTTGCCACTGCTCTAAAGCCTGACGAATGCTTTGCGTGGCATAGATTTCATTTTCTTGTGGCGCGTAAAACGCCTCCAGCAATTCCAAAATAAGCGTTTGCCAATCCGCCAGCTGTAAATTGGCACGAAGTAATTTATTACGATAATTTTCCAGCTGATCGATAAAGGCCATGAGCTTACCCAAACGCTCGCTGTCATTGCCTTCGGTGGCAAATACGGGGTAATCCTGACAGTAGCCACTGCTCTGAGCAAAATCAGGCAATAACGCGCCAAGCAATAATTGTTTTAGCCCTTGCCGCCAACTGTTTTGTTCAAAATTTGGCAAAGATAACGCTTCGCGCTGCGCACCATCCAAGCCCCAGCGAATTTGCGCGTGCACCAGCCAGCTCTGTATTTTTTCTATATCGTCTTGGCTTAAATCAAAACGACGGGCAACGGCGGCCACACCCAGAAAATCCATCACTTCGCTGTTTAAAAAACGCGACTCGGGTAATTTCAGCAGATTTAAAAAGCTATCAATAATGGGGTTTTCCATGGCGATGGCTTGGTCGGCAATCGCCCAAGGAATACGATAGTTTTTATCGCTATTGGCAATGGTAGCCTTATGGCTGCTGAACACGGCGTCGATATAGGGCGCATATTGGTTAATATCAGGAACCATCACCACAATATCGCGCGGTTTTAGGTTTTTATCGGTATCCAGCCAATACAAAATTTGGTCGTACAGACGCTGCACTTCTCGCAGCGGGCTGTGCGCACTGACAAAGCGAATACTGCCATCGTCTTTGCTTACGGCTTTTTTAAATTGGCTGTGCGTTAACGCCGCCGACGTAAAAGCACTTTGCGTACTGTCGTGCAAATTAAAAATATCGCGCTGCACTTGGCTAAGCAGGTGCGTGCGCGTTTCATCCTGATAAAAAACATCAAACTCGCTAACATGGGGCGCATCTTGCACCAATTTTAAAAAATCACGCCCAAGCTTTCCCCAAGAGGCTAAAAGCGGATTACCTAAATCCAAATGCAATTCGCCGTGCGTATTTTTTCGCAAACTCTGTAGGGCTTGGCGTGTATTGACAATATCACCCGCAAATTCATTGCAAGGATTTAACAAATAAAAATGCACATCCATTTTGGCAGAAATAGCGTGCAGCACTTGCCAATAAACCTTGGGCAAACTGGCAATACCAAACACAAATAAACGCTTTGGCAACGGCGCTAATGCCTGTGGATTTTGCTCCAGCCAATTTTGCAACTGCCCATGCACGCGCGCACGATGCTCACGCGGTAATTTGCCATTTACATATTCAGGTGTAGACGCCAGCAGCGCACGCCAAACCACAGGCTGCCACGCATGAGCGGCTAAATCCTGACCATCGACCTGATTGCTGCCCGCCTCCCAAGCCAGTAGCCACTCTGGGCGATAAATTAAATATTGATCAAAAACGTCCGCGATATTTTGCGCCAGCTGATAGCCTTTGAGCGCATCAACCGCCCCCGTATTATCCTGTAAATACTGCGCAATGGCCGCACACTCGTCTTGCCCTGCCAAATTCGGCAATAGCTGCATCAACTTCCACGCCATCACTTGTTTATCAAAATGCGAACGCTCAGGCAGATTGGGATTTAGCGCATTAAAAACCTGCCAAATAAATTTCGACGGCAACGGAAATTCTATCTGAGCAGCAACGCCCAAACCCTGCGCCAGCTGCAATTTCAGCCAGTGCGACATACCCTGGCTCTGCACCAAAATCGCTTCTTTGGCAAAGGGTGCGGCAGGGGCTTCCTGCATTTTTTTAAGCAGCAGCTCTTTCAACAGTTCTAAATCGTTGGAGTGATAAAGATAAAACATAACCGACCTTGGAAGTTTTTTAGCTGGGCTAGAAATGAAAAACGCAAGCATCATAGCTTGCGTTTTGTCTTAGGGTAAGAATGATCCGATTTATTTCGGATAACCATCGGGGTTTTGGCTTTGCCAGCGCCAGGTGTCTTGCATCATGCGCTCAAGCCCGAGCTTGGCACGCCAGCCTAATTCCTGCGCCGCTTTATTGGGCAAGGCATAACAGGTAGCAATATCACCTTCGCGACGTGGCACAATCTCATAAGAAATTTTCACGCCACTGGCAGCCTCAAAAGCGCGCACCATTTCCAGTACCGAATAGCCTGTGCCTGTGCCCAAGTTCCAAGTATGCACGCCTTGGTGTTTTGCCAAATATTTCAGCGCTGCCACATGCCCTTGGGCTAAATCCACCACATGAATATAATCACGCACGCCCGTGCCATCGGGTGTGGGGTAATCACCACCAAAGACCGATAATTTTGCACGTTTACCAATGGCCACTTGCGCAATAAAAGGCAATAAATTATTCGGAATGCCGTTCGGGTCTTCACCAATCAACCCACTTTCGTGTGCGCCCACCGGGTTAAAATAACGCAGCAGCGCCACGCGCCAGCGGCTATCGGCCACGGCTAAATCGCGGGCAATATCCTCAACCATAAGCTTTGAACGACCATAAGGGTTAGTCGGGCGCGCCAGCGGGCAA
>JBDKHD010000241.1:0-4261 GCA_039797885.1 Pseudomonadota bacterium | reverse complement strand
TGACGATCAATTATTTATTAACTCGGGGCGAAAAAACGAAGATTTAGACGCTGTCAATGTTCTACACGAGCTATAGCGCAGGCATAAAAAAACCCAGCGAAGGCTGGGTTTTTAAATTTGGTGGGTCGTGCGGGATTCGAACCTGCGACCAATTGGTTAAAAGCCAACTGCTCTACCGACTGAGCTAACGACCCGAGAAGTGGCGCGTATAATACTGCTTTTTTTTTGATGCGCAAGATTTTTTTTAAAAAACTTTCATTTATCAGGAGCTTAGAAGGGTTTTTACGCTTTTATCGCAGGCACAAGCTGTTGTTTCTAGGCGAAAAACGGGCACAAAAAAGGGCGTTGCCGCCCTTTTTAGATTTTCTCAAGGTAGGCTTTTGCTAAGCGTACCGTGCTGTCAGCCTTGCCTTGGTAATTGACTATCACCCTCTTCAGCCAAACTTTGGCCTCAGCGGTCTTGTCTTGACGATGCAGCGTCACACCCACTTTGTAGGTGGCGTCAGCGGCTTTTTCAGAGCCAGGAAACTCTTTAACGACGCGCTTGAACTGCACCAAGGCGCGATCCAGCTCGCCACGCACTAGCCACACTTCGCCAGACCAATACAGCGCATTGCTGATCAAGGGGTCTTTAGGGTAACTGGTTATGAAGCGGTCGAAGGCATCACTGGCTTCGGGGTATTTTTTATCTCGTATAAAACCCATAGCGCGCTGGTACAGCGCATCTGAGCTCTCGCCTAGGCTGCTGTTATCGACAGCGGCGGAGCTTGGGGCTTTAACTAAAGCAGCAAGACGGCGATCCAAATCCAGATAACGGGTTTGGCTTTCTTCTTGTAAACGCTTGAGACTGTTGTCTTGTTCTTCGACGCGGCCGCGCAGCATTTCCACTTCTTGCTGGAGCTGTTCAACGCGTGCGGAAAGTTCGCTGACTATGCCAGAGCTGCCTTTGTTGCTTGCAGTTGGCGCAGCAGAAGCCATGGTGGCTTGTTGGGATGCGTCCGAGGTTTGTTTTTTAGTTGCCTGGGGAGCCGCCATAGCGGCTCCCACAGACAACCATTCCTCGGCCTGTGCGCCGCTGGTTAAGGCCAGCGCCATCAGCAGAGTTGAGGCTTTCATTAACGGCTCTGATATTTCACTTCAACGCGACGATTTTGGCCGTAAGCGCTTTCATCGTGACCTTGGACAGCAGGACGCTCTTCACCAAAGCTTACTACTTTCAGCTGGTCAGCTTGAGCACCGTTGCTCATCAGGAAGCTGCGTACAGTCATAGCACGACGCTCGCCCAAAGCTAGGTTGTATTCCACAGTGCCGCGCTCATCAGCGTGACCTTCTAATACGACGCGAGCTTGAGCATTGTTTGCCAAGTAAGCAGCGTGTGCTTTAAGAGCTTCTTTGCTTTCTTCTTTCAAAGAGCTTTGGTCGAAGTCAAAGTAGAACACGGTTTGTTCTAACAAAGCGGCATCGGCGCTTTGTACAGACTCACCACTCACGCCTGAACCTTCAACGCCTTGAGCGTTTGCATTCTCGTCGATGTTGGCGTCGCCAGAGTTTACATCGCCCTTGCTTGCGCAAGCGGTCAACAACAAAGCACCAAAAGCCAAGCCAAGAGTTTTGTATAGGGTATTAACTTGCATAACGTTATCCGTCCCAAAAAAAGGAGTTTATTTCAATATGGGTGACCACGCAGGTTCTCTGACGTCACCGAATTTAGAAGGCAATCGGAACTTCACGTCACCATCGACAGAGACAGCGGCCAAAATACTGCGATTGGCTTCACTCGCGGCGTACACTACCATACTTCCGTTTGGTGCAACACTAGGCGATTCATCTAATTCTGTTTCGCTTGTTAAAATACTTACACGACCGCTTTTAATGTCCTGCGCAGCAATGTGAAAACGGTTATTTTCTTGGTGAACATAAACCAATTTTCGACCATCGGCGGTAATGCGTGGGCGCGCATTGTAGTTACCATTAAAGGTAATGCGTTTTACCGTAAGATCGTTGACGTTCATGCGGTAAATTTGCGGGCCTCCTGCACGGCTGGACGTAAAATAGAGGTGTTGTCCATCCACGTCCCACTGAGGTTCCGTATCAATAGCAAAATGATCTGTCAGACGTTTTGCCTTGCGCGTGGCCAAATCCATCATGTAAATATCTGGGTTGCCGAGCTTGGACAACACAAAAGCCAATTTTCTCCCATCGGGTGAAAAAGCAGGTGCACTGTTAAATGAACCTTCAAAGGCCACCACGCGCTCGCGCTTACCTGAGGCGAGATTTTGGAAAAAAATCTCGCCCGAACCGTTTTCAAAAGACACATAAGCAATGGTTTTACCATCGGGTGACCAGGCGGGCGACACAATAGGATGACGCGAAGAGAATATCAGCTGCTCACGCGCGCCATCGGCGTCAGCATAATTTAAATTAAAGCGCGTGCGTTGGCGGTTGGTGGTGACATACACCAGCTTGGTGGAAAACACCCCGGGCATTCCTGTCAGCTTTTCAAAAATAAAATCGCTGATGTAATGCGCTAAATCGCGCATCTGCGCGGCTTTACCTTTGACGCGATGGCGAAACATTTCTTTTTGCTGGCTGACATCCAGCACTGCAAACTCCACCGCATAGCCTTCAGGAACCAGCTCGATATGACCGATTACCATATAGTCTTGGCGCAGACGTTGATAATCCAAAAACTGCACTTGCGCCAGCTGCGTGGGGCGGCCAATCATGCTTGAAACAGGCAGCGTACGGAAAAAACCGCTGTGCGATAAATCGTTACGCACTATGGTGCTGACGTCCTCAGGCAAAGGCGTACTGCCATTCCAACCAAAGGGTACGACCGCAATCGGAATAGCGCTTTGCTTTCCTTGCGTGACCTCGATTAATAATTCTGCCTGTGTGCAGGCGGCAAAAAATACCAACATCAATAACAAAGCGCGTTTTACCACGTGGCGTTCTCCGGTCTGAATTTCATAGTGAATTTACGAAAGCTTTTCTCAAAAATTTGCATGTCTTTGGGCACGGGCAAGGGCGAAGCTTTATAAACCGCTTGCTCAACGGAGCGATCTAGGGGCGGATTGCCACTGCTTTTTAGCAGCTGCACATTCACCACTTCACCTGTAGGAACCAAAGTAATGGCTAAAGTGACTTCTTGGTCGGGGCGAACCACAGAGGGGTAACGCCACATCGACTGCACCGCCGAGCGAATTTGATCGGTAAAATCGGCGGTAACGCTGGCGGCCAGCTCGCCTTGTTTTTTAGCTTGCTGCTGCGCTTTCATTTCTGCCTGAGCTTGCTCGCGCATAATTTGTTCTTGCATATCCTGCTCAAGCTCACGCTTTAGGCGCTCTTGTTTTTCGGCTTTTTGCTTGGCTTCTTTGGCCAATTTTTGCTCTTTCAGGCTTTGTTGTTTTTTAGTTTCTGCGACTTTTTTAGCCTCTTCTTGCGCTTGCTTTTCAGCAATGGCTTCTTGCTTTTTACGCTCGGCGGCTTCTTTGGCGGCAAGATCTTGTTGCTTACGCTGTTTTTCGGCTTTTACACGACGCTCTTTGGCCGCCGTATTTTCAACCTGAATAACCTCAGCGATAACATGAGGCGGCACGATTTCCATAGGCGGCGTAGAAGAAGGCCAACGCACCAGCAGCAAGCCAATCACCGTGGCGTGCAACACTACGGAAATCACCACAGGTAGAGAGTAACTCTGAGAACTGAATCCGTGCATCGTTAGCGTTTTCCAGGATCGGGCGCTTCGGTAATCAGGCCCACATTGGTAATTTCTACCTGTTGCAGGCCACCCATCAGCTCCACGACTTTGCCGTAAGGGACGTTTCTATCACCGCGAATCATCACTTTGGTTTGTGGCACTTCGGCTTTGATTTTTTGGGTGTAATTCAAAATATCCGTTAGGATCATCGCATGCGGAGTTTTTTCACCGCGATCAATAAAATACAAGCCGCGCGCGTTCACCGTAATCACAATAGTGTTGTCATCGGGTGTGACGTTCGTGGGTTTGGAGTCCACCTCGGGCAGGTCCACAGGTACGGTTTGCACCAGCATGGGCGCCGTGATCATAAAAATAATCAGCAATACCAGCATCACGTCTATATAGGGGACGACGTTGATTTCCGATACAGGTTTACGTTTGGCAGGCGGTTGCATGCTATCCATAACTTAACCCTGCACCTTTTCGGCTTTGGCTTGTTGCAGTTTCAGTGCTTGGCGATAGAGCAAAGACGAGAATTCATCGGCAAAGGTATACATGCCC
>JBDKHD010000240.1:0-6425 GCA_039797885.1 Pseudomonadota bacterium | reverse complement strand
GGAACGGATCTTTACAGCGCCCGCAGCCTAATTAGCCAAACCTTGGCGGCAACGCGCTCGAAATTGCCCGAAGGCATCGAGCCTGAACTGGGGCCGCTGACATCAGGCTCGGGTTCCATCTTTACTTACAGCGTGGAAGCCGCCGTCGATGCCCGCCAAGCCAATGGCAAGCCTTACGATGCCATGGCACTGCGTGAGGTGCAGGATTGGATTATCAAACCGCAGCTGGCGCAGGTAAAAGGTGTGGTAGAGATCAACTCCATCGGCGGTTTTGATAAAGAGTTTCACGTTCTGCCCGACCCGCTCAAGCTGCTGCAATACGGCCTAAGCCTTGAGGACGTCAATCGCGCCCTGATTGCCAACAACAACAATCAAGGAGCGGGTTTTATCGAGCGCCAAGGCCAGCAAATTTTGGTGCGCAGCCCAGGGCAGCTGCAAAGCCTCAATGACATCGCTCAGGTGGTGGTCGGCGAAGTGAGGGGCGCACCCGTGCTGGTGAAGGACGTGGCCGAGGTGATGCTTGGCAAAGAGCTGCGCACTGGGGCGGCCACCCGCAATGGCCATGAAACGGTGCTGGGTACGGCGATGATGCTGGTGGGCGAAAACCCGCGCACCGTCGCCATTGCCTTGGCGCAAAAGCTTCAGGAGATCAACCCAACCCTACCCAAGGGCGTGAGCGCCGAAGTGGTCTACAACCGTACTACCTTGGTGGATAAAACCATTAAAACCGTGCAGCAAAACCTGCTCGAAGGCGCACTTTTAGTGATAGTGGTGCTGTTTTTCCTGCTGGGTAACCTTCGCGCCGCCTTGATTACCGCCGCCGTCATCCCGTTAAGCATGCTGGCCACGCTCTTTGGTATGTTAAAAACAGGGGTGTCGGCCAACTTAATGAGCCTAGGCGCGCTGGATTTTGGTTTGATTGTCGATGGTGCGGTGATTATTGTCGAAAACGGCATTCGCCGTTTGGGTGAAGCGCAACGCCTGCAAACTCTGCCTCTTAAAGAGCGCCTTGAATTGGTGTACGAAGCGACCGCCGAAGTGATCCGCCCTAGCCTTTTTGGCGTGCTGATTATCACCTTGGTGTACGTGCCGATTTTTGCGCTCACAGGCGTAGAAGGCAAAATGTTTCACCCTATGGCCGCCACCGTGGTGATGGCGCTGCTTGCTGCCATGCTGCTGTCTTTAACCTTTGTACCTGCCATGGTCGCGCTTTTTATGACGGGTAAGGTGCAGGACAAAGAACCGCGCATCATGCAGGCCGCCAAAAGCCTCTATGAGCCTGTATTGCGTTTTTTCTTGCTCAAGCGCGCTTGGGTGCTGGGTAGCGCTTCGGCCTTGGTGGCGCTGTGTTTGTGGCTTTTTACCACCCTAGGCTCGGAGTTTGTGCCGCAGCTTGATGAGGGCGATATTGCCTTGCATGCCATGCGCATCAATGGCACGAGCTTGGAGCAGTCGGTGCGCATGCAAGAGCAGCTTGAGCAGCACATTTTAAGCTTTCCTGAGGTGGACAAAGTCTTTGCGCAAATCGGTACGCCCGATGTCGCCACCGACCCCATGCCGCCGAACGTGGCCGATGTCTTTGTGATCTTAAAGCCTCATAGTGCTTGGCCTGATCCTAAGCGCAGCAAGGCGGACTTGGTGGAGGCCTTAGAGCATAAGCTGGAAGCACTGCCTGGCAATAACTACGAGTTCACCCAGCCGATTGAAATGCGCTTTAACGAGCTGATCTCAGGGGTGCGCTCCGATCTTGGCATCAAGCTTTATGGCGACGATTTAGCCGTACTTGAAACCCAAGCGCAAAAGGTGCTGCAAGTCCTAAACCAAGTGCCAGGAGTGGCCGATGCCAAAGCCGAGGTGTTAAGTGGCCAGCCGATGCTGGTGGTCAAACCCAAGCGTGTGGCTTTGGCGCAATACGGTGTGAGCCTAGAAACCGTGCAGGCCACGGTGACCACGGCGATAGGCGGGCAACAGGTGGGCTTTATTTACCAAGGTGATCGCCGCTTCAATCTGGTGGTGCGCCTACCCGAGAGCTTGCGCAACAACCCGCAAAAGCTTGCGCAACTACCTGTACCTTTTGCCGAAGGCTATGTGCCGTTAAATGAGCTGGCGGAGTTGGTGATGGAGCCTGCGCCTAGCCAAGTGAACCGTGAAAACGGCAAGCGTTATATCACCATCACCGCCAACGTGCGCGAACGCAGCCTTGGGGATTTTGTGCAAGAGGTCAAAACCCAAGTGGCGACGCAAGTGCAGCTACCTGCTGGCTACTGGCTGGATTACGGCGGCACTTTCAAACAGCTGGAATCCGCCAGCGCACGCCTTGGTTGGATAGTCCCCATGACTTTAGTGCTGATTTTGGGCTTATTGGTGATGGCGTTTCAGTCTTTTAAAGATGCGCTCATTATCTTTACGGGCGTGCCCTTGGCCTTAACAGGCGGCGTGCTGATGCTGTGGCTGCGCGACATGCCGCTGTCCATTTCAGCGGGCGTGGGCTTTATCGCTCTGTCTGGCGTGGCGGTGCTAAACGGCTTAGTGATGCTGTCTTTTATGCGCAGCCTCAGCAACGAATACCCGCTAGAGCAAGCGGTGATCCAAGGCGCACTGACCCGCTTACGCCCCGTGCTGATGACGGCCTTGGTGGCGGGGTTGGGCTTTGTGCCTATGGCGCTGAATACGGGCGTGGGCGCGGAGGTACAGCGCCCTCTGGCCACAGTCGTGATAGGCGGCATTCTGTCTTCAACCCTGCTGACCTTGATTTTGTTGCCCGTGCTCTATTACTGGGCGCACAGCAAAGCACACAAGCTTGACTAAACAGGCTATCTCCAAGAGCTTGGGCTTTTTATACTGGGCTCTTGGCTTATTTAAGGAGTAGAAAATGAACGATTCTGTAAAAAATGATGATCAAAAATACTGCAAAGATTGCGGCCAGCTGATTCATGTGCGTGCTGAGATTTGCCCCAAATGTGGCGTGCGCCAAATGCCCGCACCCAGCCTGGTGGCCACGACTTCATCGGGTAAAAATCGCCTAGCCGCTGCACTTTTGGCGCTGTTTTTAGGTGGCTTTGGCGTGCACAAGTTTTACCTTGGGCGCATTGGTTGGGGCTTGGTTTATCTGCTCTTTTGCTGGACCTTTATCCCTTCTTTGGTAGCCTTTATCGAGTTCATCCTGCTCTTGGTGATGTCCGATGAAGAGTTTGCCCGCAAATACGGCTAAATCGAGATCAGTATGAGCCATCACCACCATCATCATGCCCACTCCCATGCTCATAGCGAAGGAAGCACAGCCTCGCAGCGCATGGGCTGGGCCTTTGCTTTAAACTTTTGTTTTACCCTTGTTGAGTTCATCGGTGGCTGGCTGACCAACAGCACCGCCATCATGGCCGATGCCGTCCACGATCTGGGTGACAGCCTCGCTATTGGTAGCGCTTGGTTTCTCAATAAAATCAGCGATAAAGGTGCAAATGCCCAGTACACCTACGGCTACAAACGCCTAAGCCTGTTTGGGGCACTGTTAAATGGTGTGGTGCTGGTGGTTGGCTCAGTTTGGGTATTGAGTGAAGCCATACCGCGCCTATTAAACCCAGTGATGCCGCATACCGAGGGCATGATTGTGCTGGCGGTTATTGGTGTGCTGGTCAACGGTTTCGCCGCCTATAAGCTCAGCGGTGGCAAGTCCCTAAATGAGCGCGTGCTGAACTGGCATTTGCTGGAAGACGTACTTGGCTGGATTGCGGTCTTAATTGTGGCCATTGTCATGCAGTTTGTGGACTGGCCTGTGCTCGATCCTTTGCTGTCTGTGGGTTTTACCCTGTTTATTTTATTTAACGTGCTGAAAAACCTAAGAACCACGGCACAACTGTTCTTTCAGGCTACGCCCGATAAAAAGCTGCTTAAAGACATCGAAGAAAACCTGCTTAAGGTTCAGGATGTCGCTGGCGTGCACCATCTGCACTTATGGTCCTTAGATGGCGAGCACCATGTGCTCACCGCCCACGTCAACACCACCGAGGGCTTTGAGCTGGCCGCCTATGCCGATCTTAAACAACGCATTGAAACCAGCCTTGAGCACTTCGATTTAGCGCATACCACCATTGAAATTGAACTCAACAACGAAGCTTGTCGCGACTAAGGAGCCTATATGAGTGTGGCACTGATATTAGGAGCCGATGACGGCATCGGGTTTGCCCTAGCACAAAAATTTGCCCAAAAAGGGCTGATTGCCTGCATGGTACGCCGCGATAAAGAAAAGCTCGCGCCGCTGGTGGCTGCCATCGAAAGCCAAGGTGGGCAAGCCGTCGCGCTGGGCTACGACCTAAGCCAAGAAGAGGAAGTCTCTGGGCTGGTGAACTTTGTCGAAATGATGGTGGGCCCCATCGAGGTGATGATTTTTAACCTCGGCAGCTTTCAGTGCGGCTCGGTGCTGGAAGAAACCCTCACAAGCTTCAGTCAAGCTTGGCAGCAGTGCTGCTTGGCGGGTTTTTTGTGTGTGCGGGAAGTCGCTGTGCCCATGCTAGAGCGTGGCTACGGCAGCATGATTTTCACTGGGGCGACCGCCTCGCTACGCGGCAATGCCAATTTTTCGGCTTTTGCCGTGGCCAAAGGCGGTTTACGCTTGTTTGCGCAAAGCCTCGCCAAGGAGCTTGGGCCACAAAATATCCATGTGGCGCATGTGCTTATTGATGGCTTGGCGCAATCGTCCAGCACCGCGCAGCGTTTTCCTGAGCTCTTTGCCGCGCGTAGCCAAGAAGAGGCGCTGCTTAAGCCTGAGCACATAGCCGAAAATTATTGGTATCTGCATAAGCAGCCCCGAGATGCTTGGACTTTTGAGCTGGATTTACGCCCTTATGCCGAAGAATGGTAGGCGCGGCTAGCGCTTGGGTAAGTAGGCCTGAGTGGTTATCAGCCGCTCATTGGCCAAGAGTAAGCCCTTGGTGTAATACAGCTCGGTTTCAAGCATGCCGTCTTTGTGGTGCAACCAGCCCTGTTCGACAAAATCCTGCATCAGCTCGCCCTGCTCGCCATTAAGTAGGCTGGGGCTAAGCGCCAAGGCCAGCTTGATATCCAGCTTAAAAGGCCAATTTTTCTCGAAGTCATTGAAGGCCGTGGGGCTTAAATCAAATCGGCCGTGCGCTTTAATCTCTGTGCTAAGGCTAAGAGGATCTGCGGATAAATCTTCATAGTTAAGACGGCTTTGCGCGCGCTCGATCACCAAACTGCCGCCTTGCGCCAAAGCACGCTGCACCGAGCGCCAGTTGCTCTTGAGCTTACGCAAACTGGCCGTAGAGTTTAGATAAAAAGCCAAGTTCGTTGCCTCTAAACCCAGCGTAACGCGGGGTTCTTGATAGCGTAAATCCGCAAATTGCACTTGGTTGTAGGAATGAAAGCTTTGCCCTTCTTGCTGATTCAGCTGCTGCCAGTGCAGGTCGTGAAGCACCAAGCTTGCCTCAAACTGACGCGCTTGCAGCTGCGCGATACGCACTCTTAGCCGCTCAAGCTGCACCAGTCCCTCTTGCTGAAAGCCCGAAAGGCTCAAGGATATTTCCTTGGCACTAAGGCTTTGCCCCAGCTGTTCGATTTGGCCCAAAGCACTGCTAAAGGCCATTTGCCAAGCAAAGGGGGGCTGTAGTTGCATCTGCCCAGATAGCTGCACAGGCTGCAAAATCACCGGAGTTTCAGCCTTAAGATACGCATTTAACTCATTGTTTTTAAATGAATATATTAAGTTTTGACTGAGCGTATTAACGCGCCAGTGCCCTTGCGCACTCAAAGCAGGCTGCAAAGGCGCCAGGGCCGCCTGAGCCTGAATGTTTAACTCAGCTTGGGCAAAGGTTGGGTAAAAACGCACATCTTGCTCGATAACAAACCACAGCGCGCCTTTTTTGTGGCGAACTTCGCAGCGCTCTTGCAGGCTGAAGTTTGGCCAGTTCATCCCTTGTTCACAGAGCAAATGCAACTTTTGCGTGGCCAAAAGCGCATTGAACGCACGCAAAGAAGGCGCACGCAGCTGCTGATATTTAAAGGCGTGCAAAGCCACAGGCAATACCAGCAGAAGCAGCACAACCAAAATGCCAAGGACGAGTCTTTTTTTCATTGCTATCAATACGAAAGCCTTGTGCGCATGGGATTTTAACCGCGCTTGCTGTACACTGCGCGGCTGCATTTTTAGCCTGCATTTTGCGGTGCGGCTTATCTTTTTTAAAGGTGTTGTTATGTATTTGGTAGGTCAACGTTGGTTAAGTGAAGCCGAAACGGATTTGGGTTTGGGCATGGTTCAGGAAGTGAGTTTTCGAGCGGTCACCCTGTACTTTCCTGCGGTTGACGATACGCGCAGTTATTCTAGCCAAAACGCGCCGTTAACGCGGGTTATTTTTAAAGTCGGCGACACCTTACCCTTGGCCGATGGCAGCACCCTCCATGTTACGGAAGTC
>JBDKHD010000239.1:0-3890 GCA_039797885.1 Pseudomonadota bacterium | reverse complement strand
TACGCCGCCTGCACAGCTGATGACTTCCGCTATGGGGCGAGTGGCGGTGGCCAACGGCAGAGGTAAATGTTTAAGCGCTTGGGCAACGGCTTTGGCGTTTTTGTAATCCAATTGCGGGCAGCATTCTTTTAAGAGCGCATTGCCTAGGGCAGGAAGCTTGAGTTTTTTACGCAGTACATTGCTGAAACTGTCGCCTTTTTTGGCCGATTGCAGCAGGGCTTCGACTTCTTCATGGCGAAAGTGCGGCAGCCAGTCCAAATACAGGCGCGCGTGCTCGGGCTTATGCAGAATCAGCTCGCGCAAGGGCGCGCTTAGGGCATAGACCAAACTGCCCTCTAGCCCGTAATCGCTGAAAATAGCTTCACCGATTTTGCCCTCTTTTTGGCCGTCTAAAGTCGTAAGCGACAAGCCAATGTGTTTGAGCGCAACTCCGGCAAAGTGCGTTTTTAAGTATTCGCTCCACGCCAAGTGGAAGCCGCAGTTGCTGGCTTTAAAGGCGGTGCTTTGCACGCCCATTTGTGAAAGTAGCGTCAAGCCCGCACCGTCGCTGCCTAAGTGCGGGTAGCTTGCGCCGCCCAAAGCCAAAATCACCCGCTCAAACTGCCAGTGCTCTTGGCCTTGTTCGGTATGAAAAACCCACACCCAGCCATCTGCTTGTTTTTCGACGGCTATCCAGCGTTTGCGTAGGTGAAATTCCACGCCTTGCTGGCGCAAGCGCGACAGCCAAGCACGCAGCAAGGGTGCGGCTTTCATCTCGGTAGGGAAAACTCGCCCAGAGCTGCCCACAAAGGTATCAATCCCTAAGCCCTGAACCCAAGCGCGCAAGGCGTTGGGGGGGAAGGCATCTAAATAGGGGCGTAAAAAGCCACTGGCTTCGCGGTAGCGGCTAACAAAAAGCCCGTAGTCTTCGCTGTGGGTGATATTCATGCCACCAATGCCTGCCAGCAAAAACTTGCGAGCAGCGCTTTTCATAGCATCAAAGACCACCACCTTTGCCCCTGTTTGGGCAAGCTGTTCGGCCGCCATCAGCCCCGCAGGGCCTGCGCCGATTACGGCATACTGAGCTTGTCCAATCATGCTAAGGCGCGCAGGCTAACTTTACGCAAGCGCAGCCCTAGCAAAATTGCCGCGACCGTCAGCCCTAAAATCAGGCCAATCCAAAAGCCCTGTGCGCCCATGGGCGTGGGGGCAAGGTAAGCCAAGTAATAACCACCACCTAAACCAACAAACCAATAAGCAACGAAGGTAATCAGCATCACGGCAAAGGTGTCGTGGTAGGCGCGCAGCGCGCCTGCGGCTGCCACCTGCACTGCATCGGAAAGCTGAAAGAGCGCCGCGTACAGCAACAGCGCCGAAGCCAGGGCAATCACCTGTGGGTCGGGGGAGTAGAGCGCCGCAATGTGGCTGGCAAAAATCACCATAAAACAGGCGTTGATCAGTGCTAAAACGAGGTTGATACGAATCCCCAGCCACGCGGTTTTTTTTGCCAGCAAGGTTTCGCCTTTGCCGCGCCAAAAGCTCACGCGCACGGTCAGTGCCATACCAATGCTCAGCGGAATCATAAAGGTTAAAGAGGCAAGATTGAGCGCCACCTGATGCCCCGCCACCACCACAGGGCCAAGACGGGCTAAGAAGAGTGCAATAACTACAAAAAGGCTGACTTCAAAGAAAATCGCCACACCAATAGGGATGCCGATTTTTATGATGTCGCGCACATGATTAGGCCGTGGCCGGCGAACTTCTTGCCAAATGGGATAGCCTTTAGGGATGCGATGCTTGTGCGTATTTAGCGCCAAGGCCAGCGTCATACCGATAAAAACCAAGCTGCTGCCAATGCCACAGCCAATCCCTCCAAGCTCAGGCATTCCAAACCAGCCATAAATAAATAGGCCGTTGGCAGGAATGTTCATCACTAAACCTGTAAGCATAATGCGGGTAACGTGAAAGGGCTGGTTGAGCGCTTCAGCATAAAGGCGGTAGGCCAAAAACAGCCCCGCAAAGGGCATACCTACCGCGATGGCGCGGGTGTAGTTGGCGGCGATAAAGGCGGTTTTTTCATCGGCAATTTGGCTCTCCAAGATGAACGAGCCACCCAGCAACACCAAGGCCGCGAGAATGCCTAGGCCGATGCCTGTGTACATGCCTGCGGCTAGAAGTTTGGGCAGTTCACTGTGTCTTTGCCCTGCATTTAGAGCCGAAGCCAGCGGCGATAAGGCCACCAATACCCCAGAAACAAAGAGCCAAACGGGCATCCATAGGCTGGTGCCAATGGCAACAGCGGCCAAGTCTTCGGTGCTTATGTGCCCAGACATGAGGGTATCTACCGTGCCCATGCCAACTTGTGCCAACTGTGTGGCCAGAATGGGTAGGGTTAAGCGCGTCAGAGAACGAATTTCTTGGGCAGAGAACGACATGGCGAAAGACAGAAAGCAAAGAGGGCGGGCATTGTGCCGAAAATCACGAGTTTAAGCCAGTCAACTTAGGTTGTAGCCGTGAAGGGCGATAGCTTTCATGTTAATCCTCCTGATACAGCGGGATGCTGCGCTCAAAAGATTAGGCAAAAGAATAAAAGGGCTTAAAAGTGATTTAAGGTAATACGAGCCACAGGCAGAAAAGTCACAAATCGAATAAAAAAAGCCCAGCAGGTGCTGGGCTTAGATGAGGAGCTTAGTTTTGCTCTTCGGTGAGCCCTTGGTTGCGCGGGTCGTTCGTGGCGCGGCCTGAGGGTTGACGGCGACGGCTGCGACGGTTGTTGCGGTCGTTGCCATCGGTCGAGGTGGCTTGCGCTTCTTGTGATGGATGCACATTGACGCTGCTTTCTACCTCATGCTCAGCCTGTTCCTCTGGCAATGTTTCAAAGCTTACTGCGGTGTGGCTGGCTTCCAGTTTTGGCGCAGGTACAACGATTTCAATCACTTCTTCAGGCACAGTGGCACGCACCACATAGGGCGCGATATCTTCGCTGCGTACGGAGTCGCTGTTGTCGCTTTGGGGTGCAGAAGTCTGAGCATCGGCCTGCGTGTCATTCTGTGCATCGGCTTCGTTGTTGACATCCGCTTGAGCTGCATCGTTGGCTTGAGGGCGGCGATCGTCACGGCGATTGCGGCGACGGTTAGAGCGGCGACGGTTATCGCGGCCATTGTCTTCGCCTTCGCTGCTATCTACGGATTGATTGCCAATGTCATCGGGCAGGTCTGTGCTGCTTTCTTCAGCGTTGCCCAAGCTTACTTCAACGGTAGCCTCGTTGCTTTGCTCCAAGCGGCGACGACGACGGCTATCATTGCTGTCTTTGTTGGCGTTTTCGGCGACAGGCGCGTCAGCGACATCCACTACTGGGGTGGACAGCTTTAGCTCTTCTTGCACTTCGACACGCAATTCGTTGCGTACAGGGCGGCTGCCGCGCTCACGGCGAGGTGCGCTGGCGGCATCGGGCGCTTCTGTGCGTTCTGTACGTTCACGAGTAGGGCGCTCAGCACGCGGTGCACGTTCTTGGCGTTCGTTACGGCTGTTACGCTCGCCACGGTCGTTATTACGTTCTTGGCGCTCGCCACGGTCGTTACGATCCTGGTTGCGTTCTTGGCGCTCGCCACGGTCGTTACGATCCTGGTTGCGTTCTTGGCGTTCGCCACGGTCATTGCGATCGCGGTTATTGCGTTCACGGTTGCCGTTGCGTTCGTTACGATCACGGCTGTTACGGTTATCGTTCGAGCGGACGTTACGTTCTTGCGGCTTTCTCTTTTCCTCGGCCTTTTTAACGATGGGCTGCTCTGCGGGGGCAAAGAGGCCAGAGAGCACTTTGCTAACGCGTGCAAACAGGCTTGGTGCTGCGGGAGCGGCAGGTGCTACGGGCGCAACAGGGCGAGGTACGGATTTCACTGCGGCTTCTTGCT
>JBDKHD010000238.1:0-3820 GCA_039797885.1 Pseudomonadota bacterium | reverse complement strand
AGAGGGCGGAGCGGTATCGCCATGAAGACAGTCTCTTTTGCACCCCACGCTGACCCTAAGTGTCAGAGCGGGGGCTAGATGGGGTAAATCAGTCGATCAACTTGCCCGGGTTAATGACATTATTGGGGTCAAAAACCTGCTTGATGGCTTTCATGTAAGCGATTTCAGCTTCGGAACGGCTGTAGCCCAAATAGGCTTTTTTGGTCAGTCCGACACCATGTTCTGCGGACACCGAGCCGTCGTATTTCTGCACAATTTCCATTACCCAGGTTGAAACCTTATTGCAGCGCGCAAAGAACTCTTCTTTGGGCAGATCATTGGGCTTGAGGATATTAAGGTGCAGGTTGCCATCGCCAATATGACCAAACCAGATGATTTCAAAATCGGGGTATTCACGATTTACGACGGCATCAATATCGCGCAAGAAAGGCGGTACTTTGGACACCACCACCGATATGTCGTTTTTATAGGGCGTCCATTGTGCGATGGTTTCAGAGATGCCTTCGCGCAAGCGCCACAGATTTGCCGCTTGGGTTTGACTTTGACTGATTACGCCATCGACCACCCAGCCTTGCTCCATGCAGCTTTCAAACTGCGCCATAGCCAGATCTAAATCGGCTTCGGTTACCGCTTCAATTTCCACCAAGGCATAAAACTCGGCGCTGCCTGCAAAAGGCTCAGGGATATTTTGATGCGCCAGCACTTTACGCATGGCTTTGTCGGAGAAAAATTCAAAGGCCGTCAGCTCCATGCTGTTTTGGAACTGATGCAGCACTTTCATCACGTCGTCCAGCTCAGGAATAGCCAACACCAGCACCGTTAGATTGCTGGGCTTGCGCGTAAGGCGCATGGTGGCTTCGGTAATTAAGCCCAAAGTACCCTCGCCGCCAATAAAGAGCTGGCGCATATCGTAGCCTGTGTTGTTTTTCAGCAGGTCTTTGTTCAGGCGCAGGATATCGCCTTTGCCTGTCACCACGGCTAGACCCGCTACCCACTCGCGCGTCATGCCCCATTTAATCACCTTAATGCCACCTGCGTTGGTGCTGATATTGCCGCCCAGCTGACTGGAGCCAGAAGATGCAAAATCCACGGGGTAAAACAGCCCCTGTTCTTCGGCAAAGTTTTGCAGCTGTTCGGTAATCACACCCGCGCCGCATTTTACGGTGCGATCGACGGCGTTGAAGTCTTGAATTTGATTCATGTAGTCAAAAGACAGCACCACCTCGCCGTTGGTGGCCATTGCCCCTGCGCTTAGGCCAGTGCGCCCGCCTGAGGGCACGATTTTAAAGCCCAGCTCATTGGCTAAAAGTACGATATCACGCACTTGCTCAGTGGTTTTAGGAAACACAATGGCACTGGGTTTAGGTGGCCAAACCTTGGTCCAGTCCTTACCCCAATTAGCTAAGGAGTCTGCGTCGGTACGAACTTTATCTGCGCCGACAATGGCCGCCAGTTTTTCCACTAATTGATTTTGGTTCAAAGCGTTCATGGTATTTCCGAATGAATAAATTTCACATAAGGGTGAGGATTCTTCGTGATGAAAACTCATCTTGAGGCTCACGAATTGAAGGCGGCTATGCTAGCATAGCGCCCACTTCTTGCGGAGACATTTTGTCTTCTTTTCAGTGTCCACATTTATATTATGGGTAATCCAATGTCTAAGACTTCACTTGATAAAAGCAAAATCAAATTTTTGTTGTTAGAAGGCGTGCATCAATCCGCGCTGGATACTCTGCGTGCAGCGGGCTACTCCAACATCGAATACATTAAAACCGCGTTAAACCCCGATGAATTAAAAGAGCGCATCAAAGACGCACACTTTGTTGGCATTCGTTCACGCACCCAGCTGACCGCCGATATTTTTGAAGCCGCCGAAAAACTGATCGCTGTTGGCTGCTTCTGCATTGGTACCAACCAAGTAGACCTAAAAGCTGCGACTAAACACGGTGTGGCGGTGTTTAATGCGCCCTACTCCAACACCCGCTCCGTAGCCGAGCTGGCCATTGCCGAAATCATTATGATGATGCGCGGCATTCCCGAGAAAAACGCCTCTTGCCATCGTGGCGGCTGGATCAAATCCGCCGACAACTCCAACGAAATCCGTGGCAAAAAACTGGGGATCGTCGGTTACGGCTCTATCGGCACTCAGCTTTCTGTTATTGCTGAAAACTTGGGCATGAAAGTGTACTTCTACGACGTTGTGGCCAAGCTACCTTTGGGTAATGCCAAGCAAGTGGACAGCCTAGAAGAGCTGCTGGGCATGGTGGACGTCGTCACTCTGCACGTTCCTGAAACCCACAGCACCAAGATGATGATGACCGCCGAGCGTTTTGCGCAAATGAAGCAAGGCTCTTACTTCTTGAACTTGGCGCGTGGCACCGTGGTGGATATCGACGCACTGGCCGCCAACCTGCGCTCGAAAAAAATCTTGGGCGCGGCTGTGGACGTATTCCCTGTTGAGCCTCGCGGCAACGACGAAGAGTTCCTGTCCCCCCTGCGTGAGTTCGACAACGTCATCCTTACCCCGCACATCGGTGGCTCTACCGCCGAAGCGCAAGAGAACATCGGTAAAGAAGTGGGCGGCAAGCTCGGTCAATACAGCGACACAGGCACCACCACCTCTTCGGTGAATTTCCCAGAAGTGGCGCTGCCTTCCAACCACGAAGTGCACCGTATTCTGCACGTTCACCAAAACGTGCCTGGCGTGATCAATGCCATCAACTCGGTCTTAGCTGAAAACAACATCAACGTTATTGGCCAGTTCCTGCAAACCGTTGAAGACATTGGCTATGTGGTGATTGACGTGCCCAAAGGCTCATCGAGCTTGGCACTGGAAAAAGCCAAAGAAGTCAAAGGCACGATCCGCGCGCGCGTGCTCTACTAAGCCACGCTTGCCACCTAAAAACGGGCGCCTCGTGCGCCCGTTTTTATTTCCGCTAAGTATTAGCTTTCTTTGGTGTAAATCTGATAAAGCACAGGCACGACCATCAACGTCATGATGGTAGAAACCGACAGCCCGCCGATAATCACCCAGCACAAGGGCGCCCACATGCTCGAACCCGACAACGTAAGCGGCACTAAGCCCACTATGGTGGTGATGGTGGTCAGTAAAATCGGAATAAAACGCGTATGCGCGGCGGCGGCAATGGCTTCTTGCACGTTTTCACCCTCGCTGCGCATCTGATTGGCGTAGTCCACCAAAATAATGGAATTGTTCACAACTATGCCCACCAGCGAAGTGATGCCGACAAAGGCGGTAAAGCTAAAGGTGTTGCCCGTCAGCAGCAACGCCAAGGACGAACCAATGGCCGCAAAAGGAATGGCGGTAAAGATAATCAACGGCTGCGCCAAGGATTTAAATTGCAGCACCAGCACCGCCAAAATGGCCAAGACCGCCACTATGGTCGCCATCCCCATGCCGCCAAAGGCTTCCTCTCGCCCTGCTTCTTCGCCACCAAAGCGAATGGATATGCCTTCTGGGAAGGCCGTGCCATCCAGCTCTTGCTTTAAGGCTTTGGCCACCCGTGCCGTCACATAACCAGGTGCCACGTCCGCCAACACCGAAGCCATGCGTTCGGTACTGTAATGCTGAAAGCGCGCTAGGCTGCTTTCAGGCACAACTTGCGCCACTTGCAACAAAGGCACCAGCTGCCCTTTGGGCGTGGGCAGCATAATGTCGTCAAAGGTTGCAAGCTTAGGCTCGATATACTCGGACAAGCGCAACGTGATTTGATACTCATCGCCCAGCTCATCGCGATACAAACCCAAAGGCGTACCCACCAAAGCGGTGCGAATACTGTGGTCAATGGTATCCAGCGGG
>JBDKHD010000237.1:0-14114 GCA_039797885.1 Pseudomonadota bacterium | reverse complement strand
GCAACCGCTGATCTGGGCATCGCCAAGGCTCACGCCTTCCATTATGCAAGTGCTGAAATCGATGCCGCGTAAATCCGCACCGCGAAAATAGGCTCCAGAGAGATCCAGCTTGCTGAAATCCGTACCGCGTAAATCCAAGCCGCGCAAATGACAGTTGCGCAGGTCGCAGGTTTTTCCTTGCTTGCGTGCGGCGTTAAAGCCTTTGACGTTTTCGTTGCGCAGCATTTGGTAAAGAGGGTCGGTGCTGATGATGGGTTCTGGCATAATCCGTTCTCCTATTCAGATAGCGCCAGTATAGCCTGCCTTATGCAAACCGCTTTGTTGCTCTCCCGCCGTTTTTACGATAGCCCGCAAGGTACGCGCCTGAGTTTTTGGTGGCACAGCAATATGGGGGTGGTGCACTACCAAGTGCTGCAACCTTCTGTGTGTTTTTTGCCGCTTGATGCTTTGCCGCGCGTGCAAAAAATTGTGCAAATGCTGTCTTGGCCAGTTGAATTTCGCCCACTTTCCATGCGGCTTTTTACGGGCGAGCAAGCCGCAGCTTGTTATTTGCCGCAGTCGTATCTGACGCGTTGGCGCGAGCTGATGCAAGAGCAACGTATTCGTGTATACGAGGCTGATATTCGCCCCGATGATCGTTATTTAATGGAGCGTTTTATTTATGGTCGGGCGCAATTACAGGGCGAATTTCAGCTTGCTGAAACTGGAGCATTCTACGAGCTAAACCAAGGCCGTATTATTCCAATGGATGAATCGTGCACATGGCAACCCAGTTTGCGTATGTTGTCGTTGGATATTGAAACCTCTTACCCAAAGATAAATCAACCTGATAGGCTTTTTTCTATTGCGCTTTATGCCCAAGATTATGCCCAAGTTTTTATGCTGAAAGAGGGTGAAAGGACGGGTGAAACTCAAGGTAATGTGCGGTATTTTCCCGATGAAAAAAGTTTATTAACTGCTTTTTTAGCAGCGGTGAAAAATTACAACCCCGATGCGCTTATTGGCTGGAATATCGTGCAGTTTGACATGGCGTTTTTGGCGCAAAAGTTTCAGGAGCACGAGCTTGCGTTTACGCTTGGGCGCGATGACAGTGTCGCAGAGTTTTGGCGCAGTGATGAGCAAACTTTTATTTATGTAGCAGGGCGCGTGGTGCTTGATGGTATTGCGCTGCTAAAACAAGCGGCTTTTCAATTTGAAAGCTACCGTTTAAATGCCGTTGCCAAAGAAGTGTTAAAGGACGAGAAGCTTTTAAACGATAAAAATCGCAGCGACGACATCGAATATTTTTTCGAAAACAATAAGCCCTACCTTGCTGCTTACAATTTAAAAGACTGCATTTTGGTTTGGGATATTTTTGTTAAATTAAAATTGCTGGATTTTGCAATTGAGCGCAGCCGCATTACGGGTTTGGCTTTGGATCGCATGGGTGGCTCGGTTTCCGCTTTTGAAAATCTGTATTTACCTAAATTACACCGCGCAGGCTTTATTGCGCCCAATAGGGGTGATGGCCTGTATTTGGAAAGCCCCGGCGGCTATGTGTTGGATTCCACGCCAGGGTTTTTTGAGCATGTGTTGGTGCTGGATTTTAAAAGCCTGTATCCGTCTATTATTCGCACCTTTGCCATAGACCCTTTGGCACTGCATCAGGGGTTAATGGCGAGCCAGGCCGAGGAAACCGTACCGGGTTTTATGGGCGCACGTTTTGGGCGTGAGCAGTCGATTTTACCCAGCATTATTGCCGAATTAGCCGCACAAAGAGAAAAAGCCAAAGCCGAAAAAAACACCGCACTCAGTAATGCCATTAAAATTATTATGGCGTCGTTTTACGGAGTGCTAGGTACAGAAGGTTGTCGCTTAGCAGACTCTAGGCTGACGGCCTCTATTACCTTGCGCGGGCACGAGATTATTTTAACCAGCAGCGCATGGGTAGAGCAGCAAGGCTATCAAGTTATATACGGCGACACTGACTCGCTTTTTGTCTGGCTAAATAAAGACGTAAGCCAAGAGCAGGCGCATCAAATCGGTAAGAAGTTGGCAAAGGATTTAAATCTATTTTGGAAAAACGATTTATTTCAGCGTTTTGGGCTTCAAAGCCATTTGGAGATTCAGTACGAAACCCATTATGTAAAATTTTTTATGCCTGCGCTGCGCGGCACCGAAGAAGGCAGTAAAAAACGCTACGCGGGTATGGTGCAACAAGGTGACGATCTTGAGCTGGTGTTTAAGGGCTTGGAAGCGGTGCGCAGCGATTGGACGGCCTTTGCGCGTAATACGCAAAAAGAATTGTATCGCCGCATTTTTCAGCACGAGCCTTATGCCGCATGGCTTTATGCGCGCGTGCAAGACTTACTGGCAGGCAAGTTCGATGACGAGCTGATTTATCGTAAACGATTGCGCCAGCCATTAAGTGCTTATGCGCATCATCTGCCACCGCACGCTCAGGCTGCACAAAAATTGGAAAAATGGCGCGCCTTAAAAAGCCAGCCTGCGCATTTTCTAAAACGCGGCGGTACAGTAGAATACCGCCTCACTCTCAATGGCCCAGAACCGCTTTGGCCTGATGGCAGCCCGCATAGCCCCATCGACTACAGCCATTATTTGGAAACTCAGCTGCGTCCCATTTGCACGGCGATATTTCAATTTACGGGTGATGATTTTTCCGCCATCACTGGCCTGCAACTGAGCCTTTTTTAAGCAAGATTGTATTTGTGACTTCTGTTTCTGTTTTGCGCCAACAGCAGCTCAAGCTGGCGCGTCGCCCTTTTTTAGCGCGTGGCAGCCGAGTGCAGCGCTGCACACGTTGCTTATTGCCTCTCGCTCATTGTATTTGCGCCAAGATTCCGCAGGTGCCTTGTCGCAGTGCCTTTTTGCTGTTGATGTATCACGGTGAAGTTTTTAAACCCAGTAATACGGGGCGTTTGATTGCCGATGTGGTGGCCGACAACCACGCTTTTCAGTGGACGCGCACCGATTTTGAACCCGCGCTTTTGGCGCTGTTGCAGCAGCCAAATTACGCGCCCATTGTGGTTTTTCCGCACGAATACGCCGAAGAAGAGCACTGTATTTATTCGCCCTTGCAGCTGCCTGAAGTGGCGACAGGGGCGAAAACTCCGCTTTTTATTATGCTCGATGGCACTTGGCGCGAAGCCAAAAAAATGTTCAAAAGCCCGTACTTGCAAGGCTTGCCTGTGCTGGGCATTCACCCCGAACAAGGTTCGAATTATCAGCTGCGCGAGGCGGCGCATTTGCATCAGCTCTGTACGGTGGAGGTGGGCATCGAGGCGTTGCGGCTGAATCAGGATGTTATGGCCAGCCACGCCTTGGCGCAGTATTTTGCGCTCTTTCGTGAGCACTATTTGCAAGCGCGTGCGAATTTGCCAGCATAATAGGTAAAAACATTGACGCGCACGCCTGTGGCCTGCATATTGGCGGCTCATTTTTTATGCTGCCCGAGTCGATGGAACTTTCAATAACAAGAGCTTATTTGATACGCCTGTGTCTGGCGCTCTTGCTGCTGCCATCGTTATTTAGCGCCGAGCAAGTGCGCAACGCCAAGCCTGCACAAAGTACCAGTGAAATCG
The DNA here is from genome assembly GCA_039797885.1 of Pseudomonadota bacterium. Taxonomy (GTDB): domain Bacteria; phylum Pseudomonadota; class Gammaproteobacteria; order Pseudomonadales; family Oceanobacteraceae; genus Venatoribacter. The sequence continues at coordinate 10,533 of JBDKHD010000237.1, read as the reverse complement.
GCCAAGCCGCCGATTTTCAACTCCCCAGTTTTTATAGCCTGCGCGTGCAGGATGTTTCTTCGGCACTCAGTAATTCCGTGGATTTTCCCGTATTGCCAATTTTGGCTCTGCTGCTGGTTGCGCTTGTACCTAAATCGACCCAAATTGCTTTTTTATATCAGGCGCATAAGCACGCGGCCTGCCGTGTTTTTGCCGCTCGCGCACCCCCGATTATTGCGTAAAAAGTTTGTCTCGTTTTTTTACTCAATTTAAGGATTATTTATGAAATCGCTTCCTATGCGCGCCTTGGTTTACAGCCTGATTATTTTGCTGGGCGCTCTGCTTGCTGTGCCCAGTTTTTTACCGCAAGACCTTTCTGACAAACTACCTAACTGGTATGCCAAACAGCATATTTCTTTAGGCTTGGACTTGCGCGGCGGCTCGCAATTGCTGCTGGCTCTGGATGAAAAAGCCTTACTTAAACAAGAACATCAGCGCATGGGAGAAGATTTTGCACGCGCCTTGCGTTCTGCGCGTATTGCCTATGGGCGCGTGCAGGTGGATGAAAAATCGGTGTTGGTGCCGTTGCGTGATGCCGAGCGAGCTAACGAAGCCAAAGACATTATTAAACCCCTGCTGGAAGAGGGTAATAGCCTAGCCAGCCGCTATGAAATCAATGTGGTTGGCACCAACGTGCGTGTCGAATCCACAGTCGTGCGTCGTCAGGCCTTGTTGGATGACGCCATTGAGCGCAGCCTAGAGGTGGTGCGTCGCCGTTTGAACGAGAGCGGTTTGGTTGAGCCCAGCATCACCCGTCAAGGTCGTGACAGCATTTTGGTGCAGATGCCTGGCGTGGAAGATCCCTCACAAATTCGCCAGTTACTGGGTACAACGGCGCAGCTGAACTTCCACTGGGTGTACGACGCTAAGAGCCAAGGCTCGCGTATCACTCTACCCATGCTGAACCGCGACCCGAACGCGCCTGAGCAAGAGATGACGCTGGAGCGCGAAGTGGTGATGAAGGGCGAGCATGTGCGTGATGCGCAGCTGGGCTTTAATCAGCAAGATGGCCAGCCTGTGGTCAACTTCCGCTTGGATAGTACGGGGGCGTCGCTCTTTGGCAAGCTCACCAGCGATAACGTCGGCCGTATCCTTGCCATCGTGCTTGATGACCGCATTGTTACCGCACCAACTATCCGCTCTGCCATCAATGGCGGTTCGGGTGAAATCAGCGGCTCGTTCACCTCACAAGAAGCTTCGCAAGTGGCCTTGCTGCTGCGCTCGGGAGCGTTGCCTGCACCCTTGAATGTCGTGGAAGAGCGCACCATTGGCCCAGACTTAGGTAGTGATGCTATCAATATGGGTCTGACCACAGGCCTTTTAGGCAGTATTTTAGTCGTGCTCTTTATTATCGTGACTTACGGTCGTTGGGGTGCGGTGGCCAGCTTGGCGCTGTTCTTCAACGTGGTCATTATCTTTGGTGTGCTGGCGTTTTTCGGTGCAACACTGACCTTGCCTGGTATTGCGGGCTTGATTCTGTCTGTGGGTATGGCGGTGGACGCCAATATCTTGATCAACGAGCGTATTCGAGAGGAAACGCGCAGTGGGCGCTCACCCAAAACCGCATTGAAATTAGGCTTTGATAACGCTTACCGCACCATCATCGACTCCAACGTCACCACATTGGTGGCGGTGGCATTGCTCTTTATGTTTGGCTCGGGACCTGTGCGCGGCTTTGCGGTGACTATCGGTATCGGCCTCTTAACCTCGATGTTTACCGCAATCTCCATCACTCGTCTCTTTATGGAATGGTCTACCAATCGCAGCAATAAGCCGTTCCGTGATTTGTTCTTGCAGCGTTTTATCCAAAAATACACCAAAGAGCCGCTGAATGTGCTCAAGGGGCGTGTTGCGGGTCTGACGGTTTCGGCCACGCTGTCTATTGCTTCTGTGGTGCTGCTGTTAACTGTGGGTTTGAACTACGGCATCGACTTTAAAGGCGGTACGATTTTGGAGGCGCATTTACCCGGTGCGACCACCGAAGAAGTACGCCACGAGCTGTCGGTAAATCATTTTGATGAGGTTGGCTTGCAGGAGCTGGGTGAAAAAGGCCAGTTCTTGTTGCGCTTGCCTGTGGCCGACGCCGAAGCCGCCGATGGTAAAAACCAGTTAGCGGAAGCACTGAAAGCCAAGCTCAGCGCCAAGTGGGGCGATGCCACTTACCCACGCTTGGAAATGGTGGGCGCGAAGGTCAGTGGCGAGTTCGGTGACCTCACCATCATTGCCATCATTTTGGCGGGCTTGGGTATGCTGGCTTATTTGTGGGTGCGTTTTGAAGTGCATTTTGCTATGGCTGCGACCCTGGCTATCGCGCTGGACTTAACCAAAACCATCGGTTTTTTTGTTATCTCGGGCGTAGAGTTCAACCTCACTGCGGTGGCGGCGATTTTGGCCTTGATGGGTTACTCGGTGAACGACAAGGTGGTGGTGTTTGACCGCGTGCGTGAAAACTTGCGCGCTCACCCTGGAATGAGCTTTGTCGATGTGCTCAATAGCAGTATCACCTCGACCTTGGGGCGTACGGTGTTTACTTCGGTATCCACGGCCTTGGCGCTTGTGCCTATGGCGGTGGCTGGCGGGCCTGCGGTAGCCAGCTTCGCCCAGCCCTTGCTCTTTGGCATAGTAGTGGGCACCAGCTCCTCTATCTTTGTGGCCTCGCCCATCCTGTACTACTTCGGTATGCGCCGCGAACGTAAAGGCATTCCCCAGCTGAGCAAAACCAAAGAAGAAATGCAAAAAGAACTGGATTTGATTCCTTAGTTTTTAAGCAGAAATTCTTAATAAAAAAAGCCCCGAAAGGGGCTTTTTTGTGGCTGCAAAACTTAAACGCCCAGCACTTTGCTTAGGTGGTCGTTGACAAAACGGCCTTGAGGGTCGAGTTCTTTGCGGATTTTGAGGAAGTCGTTAAAGCGCTCGTAGCGGGCGGCGAAGTTCAGCGCGCTGAGGTTGTGTATTTTGCCCCAGTGTGGGCGGCCTTCGTATTTCCAGAAGATGGGTTCGATGGCAGCAAAGTAGTCTTTGTAATCTTTGTCGTGGAAGTTGTGCAGGCTGATGGAGAAACCGTCGCGTTTGTAGAACTGGCTTAGCCAAATGTCGTCGGCTTTTACATAGCGCGCCTCGATGGGGAAAATCACGGGGATGTTGTCCTTTTTGATTTTCGCCAAGATTTCACGCAAGCACTGTGGGCCAAACTCGGCGGGCACTGTGTATTCCATTTCGTTAAAGCGAATGTCGCGCAGGTTGCCGAAGATTTCTTTGGAGGCGCCGTAGCGGGTTTCGGGTTTAACAGTGGAGCAGCCGTAGTTCACCAGCCAGCGGCGGGCAAAGGGCATGTAGTCGATCATGTTCGACATCATGCGGAAGGCTTCATAGGCATCGCCGCTTTCGATGGGCGGCTCGTTGGGTACTTCGTCTTTGCTGACTTTATCTAGGGTGATGCCCAGCATGTAGTCGCTGTGTGGGATGGCGTACATTTCATAGTGGCGGTGCGCTTTGCTGAGTTCTTCCGCGCGCTCTAAGCCTTCTTGCTCGGACATCATCCAGCTGTATTCTTTCAGGTAGTAGGCAGGCTCGGCTTTAATGCGGGCTTTGGTAACGACACCCAGTGCGCCCATGTTGCAACCTAGGGCATGGAAGAGGTCGCTGTGTTTATCGCGTGAGCATTCCAATACTTCGCCTGATGCGGTCACGAGGCGGGTGTGCTGAACATGGTTGGATATGCTTTGCAGATCGCGCCCCGTGCCGTGGGTGGAAGTGGCCATCGCTCCTGCCCAGGTTTGGCTGTCGATGTCGGAAAGGTTGATCACCGACATATCGTTCGCCCACAGGTCTTCGCCCAGCTGAGATAGGCGCGTGCCACCTAAGACATCCACTTCGAGCTTGGCTTTGTCGATGTTGTCGATGCCACGCATGCGAGCTAAGGAAATCAGGGTATGGTCGGTCGGAATTAGGCCGCTGAAGCTGTGGCCTGAGCCGAGCATACGGATTTTGTCTTGCTTGCTTTTAATTAGGCTAATGAGCTCGTCTTCGTTGCGCGGCAGTGGGCGCTCGGCGGGCTGGCAGTGTTGGTTACCAGACCAGTTGCTCCAAGGGAGGACGCGCTTGCCATCAGGGCCTAGGATGCCTACTTCTTTGGGGGTGTTGCTGGAGCAGGCGGTGCTGCTGAGCATGCCGCCTGCAACTAGGCCAACGGCGCTGTATTTTAAGAGGTTACGGCGAGAAAGGGGGATGCGCTCGAAGTTCATTATTATTTTTCCTGTGTGCTCATGTAAGAAATTAAGTCTTTCAGTTCATCAGGGCCGCATTCGGTGCAGGTTCCCATGGCGGGCATGTTGCGGATACCGTTGATGGCGTTATGGACTAAGGTCTCCATGCCCAGTTTCAGGTAGGAATTCCAATCTTTGCTGAAGGCTTGCGGTGCGCCTGAGCCTTTGACGCCGTGACAAGATTTGCAATAGAGGCCGTAAAGCTCTTCGGTGTAGGGATCGGTTGCGTGCGCTGAGGAAAATAGGCAAAGAAAAACCAAGGCGCTGAGTATTTTTTTCATTATGGTCACCTCGTAAAGAGCAAACAGGTTAGCGAAAATGGAACGACCGTACAAGTATTTGTTGTGTTTCAGTTTATCCGATTTGCTAGGGTGGCAAAATAGAATAACTGGCTAAAAAGCGCGCTTTTTTCTATGATGCGCGCCTTTCTTTAAGTGCAGCGAACGGACAGGCAGACGATGTCTCATACCCCATTTCAGCAAGAAGTCGGCACTCGCCGCACCTTCGGTATCATTTCCCACCCCGACGCGGGTAAAACCACTATCACCGAAAAGCTGTTATTGCTGGGTAATGCCATTCAGCTGGCAGGAACGGTAAAGGGTAAAAAGACAGGGCGCATGGCCACATCCGACTGGATGACCATGGAGCAAGAGCGTGGCATTTCGATTACCACCTCGGTGATGCAGTTCCCTTACAAAGACCGTGTTGTCAATCTGCTCGACACCCCGGGTCACGAAGACTTCTCTGAGGATACTTATCGCGTTCTCACTGCGGTGGACTCGGTGCTGATGGTGATCGACGGCGCGAAGGGCGTGGAAGAGCGTACCATTAAACTGATGGAGGTGTGCCGCCTGCGTGATACGCCGATTTTTACCTTCGTCAACAAGATGGACCGCGAAGTGCGCGACCATATCGAAGTGATGGACGAAGTGGAAACTGTGCTGAAAATCAAATGCGCACCCATCACTTGGCCTATTGGCATGGGCAAGGCTTTTAAGGGTGTGTACAACCTTTATACCGATACTGTTCATGTTTTTACCCCAGGCCAGGGCAGTATCGTGCCTGATGACATTCAAATTAAAGGTTTGCAATCGCCAGAAGCCCGAGCGCGCTTGGGTAGCATAGTGGACGAGCTGGCCGATGAGATTGAGCTGGTGCGCGGTGCCAGTCATGAGTTTAACCTTGAGGAATACTTGCGCGGCGAAATGACGCCGGTGTTCTTTGGTACGGCGCTATCCAATTTTGGTGTACGCGAGATGCTGAATTATTTCGTGGAATGGGCGCCTGCGCCTTTGCCTCGCCCTACCGATAAGCGTGAAGTGGCCGCCACCGAAGAAAAATTCTCGGGTTTTATTTTTAAGATTCAAGCCAATATGGATCCTAAGCACCGCGACCGTATCGCCTTTATGCGTGTGTGCTCGGGCACTTACAGTAAAGGTATGAAGATGCAGCATGTGCGCACGGGCAAGGATGTGCGTATTTCCGATGCCGTCACTTTCCTTGCAGGCGACCGTTCGCAGGTCGAAGAGGCGGTATCTGGGGATATTATCGGCCTGCATAATCACGGCACTATTCAGATTGGCGACACCTTCACCGAAGGCGAGGCGCTGCAATTTACGGGTATTCCGCATTTCGCCCCTGAATTGTTTAAGCGCGTGCGTTTAAAAGACCCGCTAAAAATGAAACAGCTGCAAAAAGGCTTGCAGCAGTTGGCTGAAGAGGGCGCGACCCAGCTCTTTATGCCGCTCAATAATAACGATCTGATTTTAGGCGCGGTGGGCGTGCTGCAATTTGACGTGGTGCAGCAGCGTTTGCGCGATGAATACAAGGTCGAGTGCATTTACGAGCCGATCAGCGTTTATACCGCGCGTTGGATTGAATGCCCCGATCATAAGATGCTGGAAGACTTTAAGCGCAAGGCCTCGGATAACCTCGCCCTCGATGGCGGTGGCTACCTCACCTACATTGCGCCAACGCGTGTGAACTTAAGCCTTACGCAGGAGCGTTGGCCTGATGTGGTCTTCCGCCACACCCGAGAGCATTAAAAGGCTTGCAGCCTAGGCGGCTTGGTCTAGGCTTAACCTGTCTTTTTATTGCAGGTTGAGTCTTATGCTTACTTTTATGATTACGGGTCTGGTGGTGGCATCGGTGCTGTCTTGGTTGGCTTATTATCTGTGGCAACAAACGGTGCTGCGCGAGCGCTTTAAGCTCGATGATGCCAAGGGCTACTTTCTGATGAGCTGTATTGTGATTGCCTTTTTTAACAGCGCAGGGCTGTTTTATTTCGGGCAAGTCTTGGGTTTTGATCAAGCCGACGACAGCTCCACCATGATGGCATTAGGGATTTTGCTGAGCATTATGGCGACGCTCTTGGTGTTGATTTTTGGGCTGACGAAGTTTCATGAGCCTGAGCGCTACTGAAAACGCGCGTGTTTTTGTGGGCGTTTTACCGCAAGGGCGGCGCCCGATAGGATTCCTGTAAATCCCCTCTTGCTTAAAAAAATTCCATCTTATAGAATGCCGCCCTCTTATAAATCAACTGCCCTTATAGGCGAGAATTTGATGAAAACTTACAGTGCGAAACCCGAAACCGTAAAGCGTGAGTGGCTTGTTGTTGACGCAGCAAACCAAACTCTGGGTCGCCTGGCTACTGAAGTTGCTTTGCGCTTAAAGGGCAAGCACAAGCCAGAATACACCCCCCACGTTGACACTGGTGATTACATCGTTGTAATCAATGCTGAAAAAATCCAGGTAACTGGCAATAAAGCGCTCGACAAAATCTATTATCACCACTCAGGTTTTCCTGGTGGCATGAAATCGATTTCTTTCGAGAAGTTAATTGACCACAAACCCGAACAAGTAATTGAACTGGCCGTAAAAGGCATGTTGCCTAAGAACCCTCTGGGTCGTGCCATGTTCAGAAAAATGAAAGTTTACGCTGGTACTGAGCATCCTCATGCTGCACAACAGCCTCAAGAACTGAAATTAGGACAATAATCATGGCAGTGACTCAATACTACGGCACTGGCCGTCGCAAAACCTCAACCGCTCGAGTGTTTTTGCGCCCAGGTACAGGCAGCATTGTTGTAAACAGCCGTCCTTTGGATGTTTACTTTGGTCGTGAGACCGCGCGCATGGTGGTTCGTCAGCCTTTAGAGTTGACTGCCAACCTCGAAAAATTTGACATTTACGTTAACGTAAATGGTGGTGGTGGCAACGGCCAGGCGGGTGCTATTCGTCACGGTATTACTCGTGCACTGATGCAATACGATGAAACTCTGCGCCCCGCTCTGCGTGCCGCTGGTTTCGTAACTCGTGATGCTCGTGAAGTTGAACGTAAGAAAGTGGGTCTGCGTAAAGCACGTAAGCGTCCACAATTCTCCAAGCGTTAATCGATTACGATTATCGCTTAATGAAAGCGCCCATTGTCCTAGGTCAATGGGCGCTTTTTTTTATACCCCAAACCTAGTAGTTCTGGGGTTTTTTGTTGTTTAGCGGCATCAATTTCTTTACTATGAGCGCCGCTCTATAAGCTCCCCGTGTCGCGTAGAAAAACACCTAAAAAGGTAAGCATGTGGGAGCGCAAAAGATTTTTTTTGATGGGAGAAGAAGGTAATGAGTCAAGACGGCGTGAATAAGAGTCGACGCACTCTGCTCGTAGGCGCCACTACTGCCGTTGGTGCAGTGGGTGCGGGCTTCGTTGCAGTTCCTTTCGTGAAGTCCTGGAATCCCAGTGAACGTGCGAAAGCTGCAGGTGCTCCGGCAAAAATAGACACCAGCAAAATTGAGCCGGGCGCCATGGTTGTGGCTGAGTGGCGCGGCAAGCCTGTGTATGTGGCAAAACGTACCGAGCAAACCCTGTCTTTGCTGGAAAGCTTAAATGCGGTGCTCAAAGATCCAGACAACAGCAACAAGGCTCAGCAACCAGGTTATGCCGATAATCTGTATCGTTCGCGCAAGCCTGAATTGTCTGTGATTTTGGGTGTGTGCACACACTTAGGTTGTGCGCCAAAATATCATCCTGAAGTGAAGCCCGAACCCTTCGATGCGGATTGGAAAGGCGGCTACTACTGCCCATGCCACGGTTCACGTTTTGACCTTTCAGGTCGCGTGTACAGCGGTTCACCTGCGGCGGATAACTTGGTTATTCCACCCTATACCTATGAAAGCGATAGCGTCATCGTGATCGGCGTAGACGAGGAGAATTCCTAATGACTAGCAAACTGGCTGCGCTAATGGGTTGGATCGACGATCGTCTGCCCGTTACTCAAACTTACGAAAAGCATATGTCTAAGTACTATGCGCCCAAAAACTTCAACTTTTGGTATTTCTTTGGTGTTATCTCCATGATGATGCTGGCCAACCAAATCCTAACGGGTATTTGGCTGACCATGAACTTCGTTCCAAGCCAAGAAGGCGCGTTCGCTTCGGTGGAATACATCATGCGTGACGTGGAGTGGGGCTGGTTGTTGCGCTATCTGCACTCAACCGGTGCGACCTTCTTCTTTGTAGCGGTGTATTTACACATGTTCCGCGCTTTGTTGTACGGTTCATACCAAAAACCACGCGAGCTGATCTGGTTGTTCGGTATGTTTATTTACCTCGCGCTGATGGCGGAAGCCTTCATGGGCTATGTATTGCCTTGGGGTCAAATGTCTTATTGGGGTGCTCAGGTTATTATTTCTCTGTTCTCTGTGATTCCTTTCGGTATTGGTGATGCTTTAACCGAGTGGATTCGTGGTGACTTCCTGATCTCTGGCGCAACGTTAAACCGCTTCTTTGCGCTGCACGTTGTGGCTGTACCTTTAGTAATTGTGATGTTGGTTGTTCTGCACTTGTTGGCGCTGCACGAAGTGGGCTCTAACAACCCAGACGGCGTGGATATCAAGAAAGTAGTTGATGAAAACGGCAAGCCTTTAGATGGCATTCCTTTCCATCCTTTCTACTCTACCCATGACATGGTTGGCATTGTGGTGTTCTTGATGGTGTTCTGTACTGTGTTGTTTTTCTTCCCTGAAGGCAACGGTTTTATGCTGGAATACGCCAACTTTGAACCTGCTAACGGCCTGAAAACGCCCGCTCACATTGCACCTGTTTGGTACTTCGGTGCGTTCTACGCCATCCTGCGTGCTGTTCCCGATAAACTGTTCGGTGTGATTGCGATGGGTGGTGCCATTGCGGTGCTGTTCGTTCTGCCTTGGTTGGATCGCAGCCCAGTGAAAAGCTGGCGCTACAAAGGCCGCATCAGCAAGGTGTTTATCCTGTTGTTCGCTGTCGCCTTTATCCTGTTGACCTGGTTGGGTACTCAGCCTGCTACGGCAGTGAATACTCTGTTGGCTCGTATTGGTTCTGTGGTGTACTTCGGCTACTTCCTGCTGATGCCTTTCTACACTCGTATGGAAAAAACCAAGCCAGTACCAGAGCGTGTGACCGGAGGCCATTAAGATGAAAAAACTGTTTGTATTCCTTGCTGCTTTAATCCCCGCCGTGGCTATGGCTTCTGGCGATGTAAAGCTCGACAAGCACATGACCGACCTGAGCGATACCGCGTCTTTACAGCGCGGCGCTCAAACCTACATGAACTATTGCATGGGCTGCCACGCACTGTCTCACGCTCGCTATAACCGCGTTGCTAAAGACTTGGGCATCCCAGAAGAGTTGATGATGGAAAACTTGGTGTTTGCCGATAAAAAACTCGGCGACTTGATGACCAATGCCATGCGCCCAGCTGATGGTAAAAAATGGTTTGGTGCGACACCGCCTGACCTGACCTTAGTGGCTCGCGTTCGTCGCCCTGACTGGGTTTACACTTACCTGCGCAGTTTCTACGAAGACCCAACTCGTCCTTATGGCGTGAACAACGTGGTCTTCAAAGATGTGGGGATGCCTCACGTTTTGGCAGATCTGCAAGGCTGGCAAGTAAAAGGCAAAGCGCAAGTAAAAACGGGCGTAGATCCTTTGACGGGTAAAGAAATCACGGCCGAGCACGATGATGCCCTGTATTTAGCTAAGCCTGGTAAATTAAGCCCAGAAGAATACGACATAGTCGTTTCTGATTTGGTGAACTTCCTGACCTATATGGCTGAACCGATTGCTCTTGAGCGTCAGGTTATCGGCTGGTGGGCATTGTTGTTCCTAGCAATCTTCTTTGTTCCTGTTTATTTCATGAATAAAGAGTTCTGGAAAGAAGTTAAGTAATTCTTTCTGATATAATGCCAGCCCGATCATG
>JBDKHD010000236.1:0-5187 GCA_039797885.1 Pseudomonadota bacterium | reverse complement strand
TTTGGAGCGGGAAACGAGACTCGAACTCGCGACCCCGACCTTGGCAAGGTCGTGCTCTACCAACTGAGCTATTCCCGCAACTTATCATTTTCTAACTCGGGCTGATAAACCCTAGGAAGGTCGTGCTCTTCCTGCTCTCGCTTTTTCTTTTTGTGTTGTACTACAAAAAGGCTCGAGCGTTATTTGCGGTGCAAATAACCCAACTGAGCTATTCCCGCAGATGCTCTTAGCTTTTATTGCCTAGGTAGCTAAGAAATGGCATCCCCAAGGGGATTCGAACCCCTGTTACCGCCGTGAAAGGGCGATGTCCTAGGCCTCTAGACGATGGGGACGTCTCAATCAACGAGCGCGCATTCTATTGATGAGGCCCAAGGTCGTCAAGCGCTAGAATATTTTTTTTCATTTTTCCAGTACTGGACTAAAATGACTGTCAGATCATTCGGTTATAACACTTCGACTTTTAGGAGGAACACCCGCACCCATGTCCACACTGCTGCTGCTTGTCCTTGCTCTTACTACCGCAGCCATCGGCGTGGGCGCGCTGTCTTTCGTGCGTTGGCGGGAGCGCAAGCGTTTGGAGCTTGCCCGCGAAGTGGTCAATCATACCGATGCTATCACGCTGCTCGATGGCCTAGGTGAAGACATTGCCCCTTGGCTTTCCGCGCAAATGCTTGGCTTTATTGCCAGCGCCATCCAACATCACAACGCACGCCTAAATGAGTTGGCTGCGCCTGAAAATCGCCGCGTGACGGTGGCTATCAATAACGCCTTGCAGTGGTCGCAACTGACTCGCCAAGCTCGAAAATCTTTGCCCTCGGACAGCGCACAAGCGCAGAAAATTCGTGACAGTGTGCGTAATTTACTCGCCTGTTTACGCGAAGCCTATAAAGCGCAAAGGCTCAACGCCAGCGACGCCAAAACACTACTCAGCGAAGCCAAAATGCTAAATCTCAACATTACTTTAAGCGTAATCAAGAGCAAGGCCGAGGTCGCCGTGCAGCTGCACAATTATTTTCAAGCTGTGCATTATTATAAAAAAGCCGAAGAGTTTTTGGCTCAGCAAAATGAGCTACCCAACGACATGATTCCCGTCCTTGAAGAAATCCGCACTCAAATTAGCAAATTTGAGGAATTGAAAGAAAAAAGCAAAGCAAGCAATCGCCTCGAAGCCGAAGCATCCCTACTCAAAGACGAAGACGATTCCTGGAAAAAGAAACGCTACGATACGGATTAGCCATTCGTCGAACACTCTTTAAGCCAAGCCAAGTCAATAGTATGATGAGCCTCCTTTTTATTACCCAACCATAAGGCAGTGCTTCCCATGCGCGAGATACGAAAATCCCACAAATTAGATAACGTGTTTTACGATTTGCGTGGACCAGTTCTAGCGGCGGCGAAGCGTATGGAAGAAGAAGGCCATCGCATCCTAAAGCTGAACATTGGCAACCCCAAACCCTTTGGTTTAGATGCGCCTGAAGAAATCATCCAAGACGTCATCTACAACCTGCCCGATTCCGAAGGCTACAGCGACTCCAAGGGTCTGTTTTCTGCACGCAAAGCCGTGATGCAGTACGCCCAACAAAAGAAAATCGCCAATGTCGGCATCGAAGACATTATTTTAGGCAACGGTGTCAGCGAGCTGATTGTGATGAGCTTGCAAGCTCTGCTAAATAGCGGCGACGAAGTATTAGTGCCCACACCCGATTACCCGCTGTGGACAGGCGCGGTCAGCCTCTCTGGTGGCACAGCGGTGCATTATATGTGTGACGAAGTCGCAGGCTGGATGCCCGATATCGACGACATTCGCGCCAAGATCACCAGCAACACCAAAGCCATTGTCTTGATTAACCCCAACAACCCCACGGGTGCGGTTTATCCCAAAGAAGTGCTGCTGCCCATTTTGGAAGTGGCACGCCAAAATGATTTGATCGTTTTCTCCGATGAAATTTACGACAAGATTCTGTACGACGGTGTTGAGCATCTTTCGACCGCCTCTTTGGCCGAAGATTTGTTGTGCATTACTTTTAACGGCCTATCTAAAAACTACCGTTTGGCGGGCTTTCGTTCTGGCTGGATGATCATCAGCGGTGCCAAGCACAAAGCGCGCGACTACATTCAAGGCTTGGAGCTGCTTGCCTCCATGCGCATGTGCGCCAGCGTGCCTTCGATGTTTGCCATTCAAACCGCGCTAGGTGGCTATCAAAGCATCAATGACCTCGTAGCCGAAGGCGGACGTTTGCGTATTCAGCGCGACATTGCCTACAAAATGCTAAACGAGATTCCTGGAATCAGCTGCGTAAAACCGCAAGGCGCGCTTTACTGCTTCCCGAAAATGGACGTGAAAAAATTCAATATCCATAACGATGAAAAGATGGTGATGGATTTGCTGGAGCAGCAAAAGATTTTGATCGTACATGGCACGGGTTTTAACTGGCCTGATAACGATCACTTCCGTGTGGTGTTCTTGCCTCGCCCGGAGGATTTAACGCTGGCACTGAGCAAAATGCGCACCTTCTTTGAAGGCTACAAGCAGTTGCTCTAATGCTTGACGTTCATATCAACGACTTTTGGAAAGATTGCGCGGCCATTTTGCTTTCGGGGCTGCGCCACTTTCCAAGACAGCAAACGCTTTATATTGAAGACATCTCAGGGCCAGACGATATGGACGAGTTTGGCCTGCACAGCCCACGTCATTTGGCGGCCTTGGGCGCGGTGCAATGGCTCAAAGACGAAGGCTTTATCCGCTTTTCGCATTTTGATAAACAAGAATCGGTCGATGAGTTTGTGCTTTGTGCCAAAGCCTTTTCACGCCTGCTGCAACAACAAGACGGCAGCGCCCTATTTCAAACCTTGGAATACGCTTTTTTGCAAAAAGACTCGGCGTGGCTAGAAAGGCTGATGCAGCAGTTTTTGCTCGAGCACTCAGCTGCGCGTTAACGAAAACCCCGCCTTAAAGAGCAAATCCGCACCTTTCACCTGAGTGTTATGCAGATCACGGCGCAGCGGGTAATCCTTACGCAGGGCATCAAAACGCTGTGCCAAACCGTGCTCGGATACACAAGCCATGCGCATACGCGCCGTGTCGCCACGCACGTCATACACCGCCCGCACCGCACTCCATAGGCTCTGCTCGGTGTCTACCGTCGCTGAAAACCTCAGCTCTTTTATGGCAGGCTCTGGCAGAAAATCTGTCAATTTTTTAAGCGCAGGACGCCCCAAATACTGGCATAAGGCTTGATAAATCTGCTGCGTGCCTGCCATTTTGCCGTCCAGTGAATAGCCTGCGATATGAGGTGTAGCCAAAAAGCAGGCGTGCACCAGCTCAATATCGGGTGTGGGTTCGTTTTCCCACACGTCCAAAATGGCGATAAAACTGGGCGTGCTGCGCAAATGCGCAAGCAGTGCGGCGTTATCCACCACCGCTCCGCGCCCTGCACTGATTAAACAAGCATTGGGGCGCATACGCTGAAGCTGCGTCAAACCAATTAAATGCTCGGTTGGATGGCTGCCTGATTGTGTTAAGGGCGTATGCAAGCACAGCACATCGGCCTGCAAAGCCTCATCAAGCGTCACTAACGGCCCGACCTCTTGCGCACATTTAAAGGGATCGACCGCCAGCACTTTTAGGCCCAAAGCCTCTAAACGCTGGCGCAGCTTAAAGCCGACATTGCCCACGCCCACGATACCTACCGTTAAAGAAAGCAATGAACGCGATTGGCTTTCGGCAAAAGAGCACAGCGCACTTAAGACATAATCCACCACCGACTGCGCATTGCAGCCTGGGGCACTGGCAAAATACACCCCTTGCTTCTGTAAATAGGCTTGATCAACATGGTCGGTGCCGATGGTGCAAGTACCGACAAACTTAATCTTGGCGTTTTTTACAAGCACCTCATTGACCTTGGTGACCGAACGCACCAAAAGCACGTCCGCATTTTGCACCTGTTGCACACTGAGGCTACGCCCAGAGGTGCGCGTTAATTCGCCTAGATCGGCGAAAAACTCGTCCAGCAGTGGAATATTCTCATCGGCAAGGATTTTCATAAGAACACATCGGCAAAAAAGAAGGCGCATTTTACTGCCTAGCAGGAAATCTCGGTAGCCAATTGCGGTTGATTTTCACTTAGGCGCAAAGATTGGCATCATTCACCATAAAAATATCGAACATAAGCAAAATAACGCTCACTTATACCTTATTGCAGGTATCGCTTCCTTAAAAAAGGTTCCGCTTTCCCCTATAATCCGCGCACGCATTTCTGTGTGTCCAACTAACCGCCGTACTTTAAGGCGCCAGCCTGAAAGTCGGTATAACAAAACGAGGAATCTACCGTGTTACAAGCTTATCGCGCTCATGTGGCCGAACGTGCTGCTTTAGGTATCCCACCACAAGCACTGAACGCCGAACAAACCGCTGGTTTGGTTGAACTGCTCAAAAACCCACCCAAAGGCGAAGAAGCCTTTTTGGTTGACCTCCTTGAAAACCGTATTCCTCCAGGCGTAGATGAAGCCGCTTATGTTAAAGCCAGCTTTCTAAGCGCCGTTGTTAAAGGCGAAACCTCTTCTGCCTTAGTGAGCAAAGAAAAAGCCGTACAGTTATTGGGCATGATGCAAGGTGGCTACAACGTAGCCACCCTGATCGAACTGCTGGACAACAAAGAATTAAGCGCTTTGGCCGCTGAACAGCTCAAGCACACCCTGCTGGTGTTTGAAGGCTTTAACGACGTTAAAGACAAAGCCGCCGCAGGCAATGCCAACGCCAAAGCCGTATTGGAATCTTGGGCCAGCGCCGAATGGTTCACCAGCCGCAAAAAAGTGTCTGAATCCATCAAGATGGTGGTGTTCAAAGTTACTGGCGAAACCAACACCGACGACCTGTCCCCAGCTCCCGATGCTTGGTCACGTCCTGATATTCCTCTGCATGCCCTCGCCGCTTACAAAATGCCCCGCGAAGGCTTGACCCCCGAAGAGCCTGGCGTCAAAGGTCCGATGGCACAAATTGAAGCCATCAAAGCCAAAGGCCTGCCTGTGGCTTTCGTGGGTGACGTAGTAGGTACGGGTTCTTCTCGTAAGTCTGCGACCAACTCTGTGCTCTGGTTCTTCGGTGAAGATATTCCTGGCACCCCCAACAAACGCTCTGGCGGTGTGTGCATCGGCAGCAAAGTCGCTCCTATTTTCTTCAACACCATG
>JBDKHD010000235.1:0-5724 GCA_039797885.1 Pseudomonadota bacterium | reverse complement strand
CTGCCACCAAACAAGACTACAGCGAAGGCGCACTCAGTGTACTGCTATACGACACTGTTAAACTGGGCTATCGCTACAGCGAAGACTACATGGGGTTAGATAAACCTTGGCAAGCCATCAGCGGCAGTTACAACCTGCGCACTCAAGGTTTTGATATGGAGTTTTATCTGGCCAATTATCGTTTCCGTGAAACCGATGGCAGCATTGGCGCTTCCTACAGCACAGGCGAGCGCAATGATTATTGGCACTATCGCATTGGCGTAGAACGCACTTGGAACAAATGGGATTATCGTTTAAGTGTGGAGCGCACCAATTTAAACAGCAATTACGATGCAGGCACGCTCTTTCAATTTTCGATGCGGCGTCATTTTAAAGTGTGGTAAGGAAAACACTGGCTGTTCTCGCCCTGCTCTTGGCACAATGCCTCAGGCTGCTGCGACGGGGCGATGGTCAATGGGCGACGGCTTTTTTGGTAATAAGTGTTAATGCCCAAAGGAAAGCTCACCTCGCCCTGCGCGCTGATCAAGGACGGGAAACTCAGCACGTTCTGATAATAACCAACTAGATTTTTATCCTCAAAAAACAGCAAGGTAAAATGCTGTTCATAGTCATCGCCCTGCACGCGCTCCAAGCCCATTAGGCTGTAGTTATTCACGCGGCCAAAAAAATACACCGACATCACATGATCTTTGTCGCTGCCTTCGAGCAAATTGGAATGGTGGTTTTTAAGGTATTGCTCCGCCCAAGTGGCTTCTTGAGCAGGCAGTTCCGACGCATAAGCCAAACCGCCCAAATCCAACAACAAACTCAACACCAAACTCAACAACACTGCACGCATAAGGCCCCTTAAAAATCAGGCTGGGTCAGCTCCAGTTTTTTCCCTAAATATTTTTCCAAAGCAGGCAGAACAAAGGCATCGTCTTCGGAAATAAAGCTAATCGACACACCTTTGGCTCCAGCACGCCCTGTACGTCCAATACGGTGTACATAGTCCTCGGCGTCTTCGGGCAAAGTGTAGTTGATAACATGGCTTACGCCGTCGATGTGAATACCACGTCCCGCCACATCGGTTGCAACCAGAATGGTGGCGCGGCCGTTGCGGAAATTCTCCAAGGTTTTCACGCGCTTATCCTGGCTGACCTCTCCCGATAACAGCACCGCTTTGTGGCCTTTTTTCACCAGTTTTTCACACAGATTGCGTGTTAAATCGCGGCGATTGGCGAAAACAATACAGAGCTCAGGCTTTTCATCTCGCAGCACTTTTTCAAGAAGTCGGTATTTGTCGCTGTCGGCCACTAAATAGGCGTGCTGTTCAACGCGATCGGTTGCCACCGACTCGGGTTTAATCACCACTTGCAGCGGATTTTTCGTCCACTGGTCGATCAGAATACGCACGTCGTAATTGAACGTGGCGGAAAACATCAAGGTTTGGCGATCTTCTTTAGGGGGCGTGGCACGCACAATACGGCGCACATCGGGAATAAAGCCCATATCGAGCATACGGTCGGCTTCATCCAACACCAGCACTTCTACCTGATCCAAAAACACGTCTTGACTGCGAAGAAAATCAATCAATCGCCCTGGAGTAGCTACCAACACATCGACAACATGGTTGCGCAACTGCGCGCGCTGTTTTTCGTAGTCCATACCGCCAACGATAGTGACGACATTCAAGCCAGTGTATTTGGCCAAGCCTTCGGCGTCCTTACCAATTTGCAGCACCAGTTCACGCGTGGGCGCAATCACCAGCGCGCGCGGCTCACTAGCAAAACGCTCTGAGGGCTTGGCTGTTAATAAACGATTTAAAATGGTCAGCAAAAACGCCGCCGATTTTCCCGTACCTGTTTGTGCTTGGCCAATGGCATCACGGCCGCGCAAAGTGGCGGGTAAGGTTTCAGCCTGAATGGGCGTGGCGTATTGAAAACCAAGCTGATGAATGCCGCGCATGACACTGTCGGGCAAGCCAAAATCATGAAAGCGGGTTTTGCCTGGCACGGCATCAACCTGAAATTCAGCCAAAGACCACGCCGCTTCGGCGGCTTTAGACGTAGGCTGGTGGCGTGTTTTTTGTTCGCGCTGACCTTTATGTTCTTTATTTTGCGTTTTTTTGGCGTTGGCACTCGGTGCGCCTGGAGCGTTGGGTTTGCTCGAAGAGGACAAGGATTTGATTAACTTTTTAAACAAGAAATGCTCCGTATATTTTGGCTGTGCGTGCTAAAGGCTAGAAATGGCGCTGATCATAAAGCATAACGCCCATTTTTTATACGCTTAGACCATGAGATCTTAGCAAAGAGGCGCAGGGCTTAAAGGTTCATTAAAAACAGCACTACAGAGGCGATGCTGCGCCCGACGCGCGCCTGCATGCGCACAGCTAAAAATCGCCCTGAAAACCAGCCAAACACAGCGGCAATACCGTAATTAGATGCGTCAATATCAGCAAATTCATACATTGGTTTGCTGCTATGGAAAATGCATATCCTGATAACGCACCCAGCGCGATTTTTTAACCAAGCGATAACCCAGCCACACTAAAAAAAACACCAGCAAACCAATGTAAGTGGCAATAAAGCTGCCCCAAGAAAACTGCCCTGTAAGCGCCTGTTGATAATACTGCCCTAAGGTAATCAGCAAGCAGAGCACAAAAGCAAAAATAGGCCCGTAAGGAAAAAAGCCTGAAACATAGGCTAAATCCGCTAAGTCACGCCCTTGCGCTACATAGCCTTTGCGAAAACGATAATGACTGATGGCAATGCCCAGCCAGGCAATAAAACCCGTCATACCCGAGGCATTGAGCAGCCACAAATACAACGTATTTTCGCCCCAGAGATAGCTTAAAAAACACAAAGCTGCGACCAATGTCGTGGCATAAAGCGCATTTCTTGGTACGCCATTTTTAGCAAGGCGCGCAAAAAATTTAGGCGCCTTCCCTTCTTGCGCTAAAGCAAAGAGCATACGCGTCGAGGCGTACATGCCCGAGCTGCCAGCCGAAAGCACCGAGGTTAAAATCACCGCATTCATCAAGGCCGCTGCAAAAGCCAGCCCTGCATTTTCAAACACCAAGGTAAAAGGACTAACGCTGATATCGCCGACGTTATTACGCAACAAAGATTCTTCCGTGTAAGGAATCAGCAAACTGATAACTAAAATGGCCAAAATATAAAAAAGCAAAATCCGCCAAAATACTTTTTTAACGGCACTGGGAATGGTTTTGCTCGGGTTTTGCGATTCGCCTGCGGCAATGCCGATAAGCTCGGTACCCTGAAAAGAAAAACCCACAATCATGGCGACGCCGATCATGGCAGGAAGGCCACCCACAAAAGGTGCATCACCAATAAACCAATTCTGTAGCCCTTTGGTTTCTGCCACTTCGTTGCCCGTTAAAATACCAAAAATCATTAAAGTGCCCGTGATTATAAAAATAATCACGGTGGCGACTTTAATCAGTGCAAACCAGTATTCGGCCTCGCCATAACTTTTAACGGATAAATAATTCAGGCCAAAAATGATGGCTAAAAACAGCGCGCTCCAGATCCACCCTGACTCGTTCGGAAACCAATAGCCCATAACCAGTTGCGCGGCCACCAAGTCCACGGCCACGGTTACCGCCCAGTTGTACCAATAGTTCCAACCCAATGCGAAACCAAAACCTGGCTCAACATAGTTGGCACCGTAGGTCGCAAAAGAACCTGAAGTTGGCATAAAGGCCGCAAGCTCACCCAAGCTGGTCATAAGGAAGTACACCATCAGGCCAATCAGAGCGTAGGACAACAATGCCCCACCTGGGCCTGCTTGTGCGATGGTCGCGCCCGAGGCAACAAAGAGCCCGGTGCCAATGGATCCGCCAATGGCGATCATGGCCAAATGTCGCGGTTTTAGCGCACGGCGCAGCTTCGTGGATTCCGTCATAGCAACCTAAGTCAAAAAAATAAGCGCGCATTGTG
Source organism: Pseudomonadota bacterium (assembly GCA_039797885.1). Lineage (GTDB taxonomy): Bacteria > Pseudomonadota > Gammaproteobacteria > Pseudomonadales > Oceanobacteraceae > Venatoribacter. The sequence continues at coordinate 1,783 of JBDKHD010000235.1, read as the reverse complement.
CAGACTTGAGGTGCGAAATGTAAGGATAACTTCTTTACATTATGTAACTTCTTGCCACTTGCAATGCTTGGGCTTAGGCGTAGGATGCGGCCATTTTTGCCTGTACAGCCGCATTTATGCCCAACCCTCTTTTACCAAGTACTCGTCCTGCCGCCGCAGGCTCCGCCCGTCGCACCTATTACATGGCGCTTTTGGCTTTGGCCTTGGGCAGCTTTGCCATCGGCTTGGGTGAATTTGTATTGATGGGGCTTTTGCCTGAAGCCGCACAAGACCTGCACATTCGCATTCCCCAAGTGGGACACGCAATCAGCGCTTACGCCTTAGGTGTGGTCATTGGCGCACCTCTACTGGCTCTGCTTAGCACGAGGCAATCACGCACACGCATGCTGGTCGTTTTGATGACGCTCTACGCTTTGGCGCATTTTGCCAGCGCCCTCGCCCCCCGTTACGAAAGCCTGCTGGCACTGAGATTTTTAAGTGGCTTACCGCATGGCACTTATTTTGGTATTGCCTCTTTGGTCGCCGCATCCTTAGCGCCTAAAGAGCAACGCACCCAAGCGGTGGCCTATGTGATGCTTGGCCTGGCGGTGGCGACTTTGGCAGGCGTACCCTTGGCCGCAAGCCTTGGTCAGTGGCTAGGCTGGCGCTACAGCCTAGCTCTGGTGGGTGTTTTTGCCCTGCTCTCGTGTCTGAGCATTGCCTTGTTTGTCCCCAAAGAAGCTGCGCAAAGCGGCATTAGCCTACAAAGCCAGCTGCGCGCCTTTGCCAATAAGCAAGTCTGGCTGGCGTTAAGTGTCGGAGCCGTGGGTTTTGGCGGGCTGTTTGCGATTTTCTCGTATGTCAAACCCACGCTGATGGCGCTTGCTGGTTTAACGGATGCAGGCGTGCCGTGGATGCTGGCACTCTTGGGCGCTGGCATGGTAGTGGGCAACCTTATTGGATCCAAACTGGCCGATAAAAACTTACTCGGCACCATAAAAGGCTGCTTACTGTGGTCAACCTTAGTCTGTGTTTGTTACTACTTCAGCGCCACACACCTAGCCTTCGCCTGCGCCACGCTTTTTTGCCTAGGCACCGTGGTTGCCATCGGGCCTGCGGTGCAAGTGCGGCTAATGGAGGTAGCGGGGCGAGCGCAAATTATGGCCGCCGCCCTCAACCACTCCGCATTTAACTTCGCAAACGCCTCTGGAGCATTTTTAGGAGGTTTGGCGATTGACTGGGGCTTAGGCTTTGCTGCCACAGGGTTGGTCGGTGCATTGCTGTCTTTAGGCGGACTGTTGATTTACAGCCTAATGGCACAGGATGCGAAAAAACACGGCTAAAGGCGTCGATCCAAAAATTCAGCGTTTATCTTAGCCCTGTTGCCACCACTGAAGAAATTGAAGCCTTGATCAACTGCCTTGTTGCGCATTTAAAAGAGAGCACCGACGAAAAAAACACGGCATTAAAAACCAGCGTTTTAATACCAAAATAAAGCGTTCAGGTTCGAGGCCTGATTTCAATTGACTGAAAGCTTGTATTTTTTTATTGCGGTAAATGGTGCCTCGGGCCGGAATCGAACCGGCACGCCCGTAAGAGCGAGGGATTTTAAATCCCTTGTGTCTACCTATTCCACCACCGAGGCATTTTGAAGTTTTAGCGTGTGGTCGCACTAAAATCTTTTTTGGAGGCGCGACCCGGAGTCGAACCGGGCTACGTGGATTTGCAATCCAGTGCATGACCGCTTTGCTATCGCGCCGAAATTTGGAGCGGGAAACGAGACTCGAACTCGCGACCCCGACCT
>JBDKHD010000234.1:0-15530 GCA_039797885.1 Pseudomonadota bacterium | reverse complement strand
CGCGCTCATAGCTCAGCTGGATAGAGTACTCGGCTACGAACCGAGCGGTCGGAGGTTCGAATCCTCCTGAGCGCGCCACTTCTTCAAAAAATCCCACTTTTTCCTAAACAACGAATTTTCCCGAAAGCACGTTCGCGCGACGGGGATGAGAGCCTCCTGTTCGACAAATCGTCTGGAACGATTTGGCTCGCGCAAGCGCCCGTAGGGTTTGGCGCAGGAAGCGCCAAAAGCCATCCTCCGTGCGCCACTTTTTAAAAATACTTTGCTGTATCCTGAGTAATTATTTTTTTCTACTACACTGTTTTGTGGCTGTAGTAGGAGTTTATATGAAGTATTTAACCGTTCTGTTTTTTCTAGTTGGCCTCTGGCCAAGTTACGGTGAAGCTGCAAAGGTCGCCAAAGTGATTGCGATCGAATATCCGCCTTATGTTTCTGAATATGCAGAGGGTAATGGCGTGTCGGTCGCTTTGTTACGCGAGCGTTTGGCGCGCGCAGGTTGGCAGCTTTCTTTAAGATTTTATCCGCCAGCGCGAGCGTCGTCAGAAACCTCGCAAACAGATAGATGGGAATTAAGTTTTTTCCCGCCTCAGGGGGATACCACAAAAGCACCAGTCAATATCGGTGACGCCAGCATTCACTACAGTTTTTTTCGTTTAAAGAAGCCAGAGCCCTTTAAATGGAGCAATTTATCCGAGTTAAGAGGCAAGACGTTAATTACGATTCGCCCTCTAAGTAACAGTGTTGATAACGACACTTTTACACGCGCAGGCTTAAAGCTGGTATTTGTGAATAGCATCGAGCAGGGGTTTCGTATCTTGGCGTCCGGCCGTGCCGATTATTTAATTACCGCCGAAGAGACGGGCTGGTTTTACTTAGAAAAATCAGGCTTAAATTTAAACGATTTTCAATTTGCACAAACCAGTATTCGCACATATAACCACACTGTTTATCTTAATGAAAATAGCTCAGACAGTGCGGAGTTGTATCAAGCCTTAACCGCTAAAAAATGAACATAGCGCCCCAGTTTTTTATAGGGTTCTTTCAGTCCATATTCTAAATCTACTTGCGTTAAGGCTTCTTCGCCAACCCGCTCGCGCAGTTTTTGCGGCATATGATCGTGTACAGCGCGGATGCCGCGCCAGCGTTTTACGCTAAAGCCTAATTTAATTAGAGCTTGCTCGATAATTTCAGGATCGAGAGGATGCTGTGGGGCATTGCCCTCTTGGCGTAATTTAGGGTTAGAACCCAGCGGATTATCTAAACCACCGTTCATGATTTGTCGCCACACGTGGCCGTGTAAATTATAAAACATTAAGGACAGCCATCCGCCAGTTTTAACCTTGCTGGCTAAAATAGGCAGCGCGGCCAGTGGCTCCTCTAGCCACTCCAGCACCGCATGATTTAAGACAATATCAAATTGTTGCGGAAAATAGTGCTGAACTTCTTGTAAAGCGCAGCACTGCACCTGTAAGTTTTGCTGTTCTTGGGCAAAATAATCCACGGCAAAATCCAGCATCTCTTGAGCGTGATCGCACAAAGTAATGTTGGCGCCTTGCTTGGCCAAATAGAGCGAAAACTGCCCTTGGCCGCCGCCGATATCCAAGACCTGCGCTCCTTGGGTGGGGGTATTTAAGTCACGAAAATCGCATTCCAATGCCCTAAGGCGCAAGCGTCCGCGCGCGCTGGCGTAGATGGTTTGATTAAAACGAGCAGCCATGTCATTAAAATTACGATCTTGCATAGGGCATCATATCGGCAGTTTCAAAAAGTTTGGTACTATATAGCGGTCGTAAAGCGAACGCCAACTGTGCGTACTTCCCCGATTTTCGTCTAAGCTGAAAGAATCTTTTATCCGCCCTTTGGGCTTGAGTAATTATGAATAGCACTAAGATGTTACCGCACAGGTTACTGCCTGAATGCTCAGGCGGAGAAGCGCCCTGCCCTTATCATGATGAAGTGCTGCGTCTACGTGAATTGGTTCGCATCGACTCTCTTACTCGGCTTTATAATACAGGGCATTTCCGTGAAGCTTTGGCACAGGAAATGGAGCGTACCGAGCGTACATTATTACCCACTGCACTTATTATGTTGGATTTGGATTTTTTTAAAAAGGTGAACGATCAATACGGGCACGAAGCAGGCAACGCGGTATTGATCCAAAGTGCAAAAGTCGTACGCGACACTACGCGCAAGTTGGATATCCAATGCCGTTATGGTGGCGAGGAATTTGCCATTATATTGCCTTCTACCGAACGTTTTTTAGCGATTCAGGTTGCCCAGCGCTTGTGCGCTAATATCGCTGCTGCCCCTGTTGTTTTTCAGGATAAAAGCATCGTTGTTACGGCCAGCCTTGGTGTGGCTTTTTATGAGGTTGGTAGTCAGCTGGATGTCAGTGGCTTTATTTCGCAGGCGGATAAGTGCCTGTACGAAGCCAAAAATAATGGCCGTAATCAAGTGCGCTTTGTACCTGCACCTAAAGTTGAGGCCACGGTCAGCAGTGAAGAAAAAGCCGCGCTTAAAGGTTTGTTTGATTCTTAGTGAAAGGGTTAATTTGTACGCACTTTGGTGTTTTTGGTCAGCCAGCGGTCTAGAGCGTTGGCAAAAAGCATCTTGTCTTTATCGCTAAAGGGGGCAGCGCCTCCGCTTTGAATACCACTGGCGCGTAGAGTCTCTAAAAAATCGCGCATATTTAATTTCTGTTTAATGGTTTCTGGGTTAAATGGTTCGCCGCGATTATTGATAGCGCTTGCCCCTTTGGCTAAAACTTCTGCGGCCAAAGGAATATCTTGCGTAATAATTAAATCCTGAGGTTGGCATTCTTGGGCGATTAAATTATCTGCAATATCAAAACCTGCGGGAACTTGCTTGAAACTTAAAAAAGTGGAGGGCGGCAGGGGAATGCTGTGATTGGCGACAAAAACTGTACGCACTTGCGCACGATTCGCAGCCTTGCAAATGACTTCGCGTATGGGTTTGGGGGTGGCGTCGGCATCGACCCAAATCTGTGCAACTCTGTTGTTTTCCGTCATGACTATTGGCCGTCGCTGTTTTTGGTTATTCTAAGCGAAATTAACCGAGGTGGTGAGTATGAAAAGCATACGAATTGATATTATTTCTGATGTGATGTGCCCTTGGTGTGCCATTGGCCTGGCCAGTTTAAATAAAGCGTTGCAGGCTTTAGAAGGCCAGATGCAGGTAGATTTGCATTTTCAGCCTTTTGAATTAAATCCTGCTATGCCTGAAGAAGGGCAGGATATGCGCGAGCATTTGATACAAAAATACGGTATCAGCGCCCAGGAAAGCGACAAAAATCGAGCCATGATTACCGAGCGCGGTGCGGCTTTGGGTTTTGAGTTTCGTTTTGTTGAGGGTATGCGCATGCGCAATACCTTCAAAGCGCATCAGCTTTTGCATTGGGCTGAAGATTCAGGCAAACAACAAACGCTAAAAAATTCATTATTTATCGCACATTTTCGTGATCATAAAGATATTTCTAAGGATGAAGACTTGCTGAGTATCGTGCAGCAAATCGGTCTGGATGCGCAGGAGGCCAAAGCGGTTTTGGCTGATGAGCGTTTTGCCCATTTTGTGCGTGATAAAGAACAGCAATGGCAAGAAATGGGTATTCACTCTGTGCCTGCTTTTATTTTGAATGAAAAATATCTTATTTCAGGCGGTCAGCCTCCTGAAACTTTTGTTGAAGCGCTGACAAAAGTTTCTCAAGAATAAGTGCATAAAAATACATGGCAGCCATTATAGGCTGCCGTAAAATATTTTCCCTGCAAGTAGCAATAATATCCATGCGAAAATCTTTTCAATGCTGCGTGTATGAGTGCTAAGCCTGCGAAACCATAATGGCCGAGAAAATAACCAAGCCACAACCATGTACCAAGAAATATCGATGGCCATGGCGGTTGTGGCATAAAGAATTTTGGCTGAAAACTCAGTGTCGATGCTGACCACTTGGCTGAATAAGGCCAGAAAAAACACAGCGGCTTTAGGGTTGAGGAAGGCCATTAAAAAGCCGTCGCGCGCGGCGCTAAGCGCGGTGATGGCTATATTTTTCTCTACTGAAATAATTTGCCCGCCATGGCGTAAACCCTGTACGCCTAGCCACAATAAATAGCCTGCGCCAACCCATTGGACGCCCGTAAACAAAAAGGGAGCGGTGGCGATGATGGCAACCAAGCCCAGCACCGATAACAGTGCGTAAATTCCAACCGCAGTGCCGTGGAAAATGGCGGTTATCATGCCCATTTTTCGACCACCGCTTAGGGTGTTTTTTAAAACCAAGGCCACGGATGGGCCTGGTGACATCGCACCCAATAAACAAATACTGACGACCGTCAGCCACACCGAAAACTGCATAACATTCTAAGACTCAGTAAAACAGTGGCTATTATGCCTAGAGACAGGGCTTTTGGCAGAACATTTTCCGTTTTTTACCCTTGTATTCTCTGTTCCATTTTTCTATGGTAATGACCTTGTAAAAAAAATAACAACTATTAGGAAGACTGTATGAGCACAATACTCTCTGGGCAAATGATGGACGAACCCTTATTGATTTCCTCTTTGCTGGAACACGCGCAAAGTGTGCATCCTCGCAGTGAAATTGTCAGTAGGCGCACAGAAGGCGATATTCATCGTTATACAATGCAGGAAGCTGCGCAGCGGGCAAAAAAAGTAGGAAATTTATTGCAGCGTTTAAATATAGCGCAAGGCGATCGCATTGCCTCTTTAGCTTGGAACGGTTATCGCCATTTTGAATTGTATTTTGGTGTTTCAGGCTATGGTGCGGTGCTGCATACCATTAACCCTCGTTTATTTCCTGAGCAATTGGTTTATATCATTAATCACGCACAGGATAGATGGGTTTTTGTTGATTTAACTTTCGTACCTTTACTGGAGAAAATACAGGATAAAATCACGGAAGTTGAAGGTTTTATTATTCTGTGTGACGCCAATAAGATGCCTGTAACGACGCTGAAAAACGCGCAGTGTTATGAGGCTTTATTAGAAAAAGAAAGCGCGGATTTTTCTTGGCCGAATCTGGATGAGCGCGCCGCCGCGAGCCTGTGTTATACATCAGGAACTACGGGCAATCCTAAAGGTGTGCTCTATAGCCAGCGTTCGACAGTGCTGCATGCCTTATCTTCTATCAGTAAAGACACGCTTGGCTTGTCTTCGACTTCGTGTTTTTTGCCTGTAGTGCCGATGTTTCATGTTAATGCTTGGGGTACGCCTTATGCGGCGGCCATTACAGGGGCGAAACAAGTTTTTCCAGGTGCCGGCATGGATGGCGCATCCATTTGGGAATTAATTGAAAATGAAAAGGTAGATTTATTATTGGGCGTGCCTACTGTGTGGTTGATGTTGTTAAATCATATGGACAGCATTGGTAAAAAATTAGGTACTGTTAAAAATGTGGTGATTGGCGGTTCCGCTGCGCCTATTTCTATGATTAAAAAATTCCAAGAAATTCACGGTGCTTTCGTTATTCACGCTTGGGGGATGACCGAAACCAGCCCTATTGGTACGGTCAATTCGCGCAACGACCATATGGATAATTTGCCTTTAGAAGAACGCTATAAGCTGCAAACCAAACAAGGCCGCCCCGTGTATGGGGTGCAGCTGAAAATTGTGGATGATAATAATAAAGAGCTGCCAAAAGACGGTAAAACTTTTGGTAGGCTGCTGATTAAAGGCCCGTGGATTGCCAAGGGTTATTACAAAAGCGACGATAAAAAAAGCTTTATCGATGGATGGTTTGATACGGGTGATGTGGCCACATTGGATGAGCAAAGCTACATGCAGATCGTCGATCGCTCTAAAGACGTAATTAAATCGGGTGGTGAATGGATTAGCTCTATTGATTTGGAAAATATTGCCGTAGGCCACCCCGATTTGGCTGAGTGTTGCGTTATCGGCGCGCACCATCCTAAGTGGGATGAGCGGCCTGTGCTTTTGGCGATTAAAAAACCCAATGTTGAGGTGAGCGCTGAGCAAGTGATGTCTTTCTTGAACGATAAAATTGCCAAGTGGTGGCTGCCCGATGCAGTGATTTTTGTTGAAGCTTTACCGCACACCGCAACAGGAAAATTATTGAAAATCGAAGTTCGTCAAAAGTACGAAAATTATTTAATCGAACAGGGATTGTGCAATTAAAAGCGTTGGAAATGAGGGGGCATGCCCGAGCGCTTAAGTTCGGGTATGATAGCGCCCTCTTTTTGGGTTGATACGGCGATGACGGCTTCTTTACCTCCTGCGATTTTTTTAATGGGGCCTACGGCTTCAGGTAAAACTGCCTTGGCCATCGATCTGGTCAAACATTTTCCGTGTGAAATTATCAGCGTGGATTCAGCACTGATTTACAAAGGCATGAATATAGGCACTGCTAAACCCGATGCCGCTACTTTGGCACAGGCACCACATCATTTGATTGATTTAATCGACCCCAAAGACAGCTATTCCGCCATGCAATTTCGCCATGACGCACTGCGTGATATGGCCGAAATTAGTGCGCGCGGCAAAGTGCCGCTCTTGGTCGGTGGCACGATGATGTACTTTAAATTTTTGCGCGACGGTGCCGCCGATTTACCCGAATCAACAGCGCAAATGCGCGCACAGATTACGCAAGAAGCGCAAGAACAGGGCTGGCCAGCCATGCATGAGAAGCTTAGGCAGGTTGATCCAGAAGCGGCGGCACGTTTAGAGCCGATGGACAGCCAGCGCATTGGTCGGGCGCTGGAGGTGTTTCGTTTAAGCGGTAAGCCGCTTAGTGCTTTTTGGGCGGACCAAAATCACGAACCATTGCCCTATCGGGTGGTGAATTTAGCGGTATGTCCTACGGAACGCTCTGTTTTGCATGAGCGCATAGCACTGCGTTTTGCGCAAATGCTGGAGCAGGGCTTTGTTGAAGAGGTGCGTGCGCTCTATGCGCGTGGTGATTTGCACCCCGATATGCCATCCATTCGCTGCGTGGGTTACAGGCAGGTTTGGGACTATTTGACGGGTAAATATGATTATGCAGAAATGACCGAGCGTGGCATCATAGCCACTCGTCAGTTGGCAAAACGGCAAATCACTTGGCTGCGCAGTTGGCCAGAGCTTTATTGGCTCGATTCAAAAGACGCAAATCTTTTTCAATCCGCCTTGAAAATCCTCCAAAGCCACACCATATTTAATGCGTCGTAGCTGGCGCTTTGGCGTTTTTGGCTGACACCTGGGGCTAATATTTCTTCGCTGCCTCCGTATTGGGCGGCAAACCTTAATTAAGGAGCACAACATGTCAAAGGGGCACTCGCTACAAGACCCTTACTTAAATCAACTGCGCAAAGAGCGCATTCCTGTTTCCATTTTTTTGGTAAACGGCATTAAGTTACAGGGTCAAATCGAATCTTTCGACCAATTCGTTATCCTGCTGAAAAACACCGTCAGTCAGATGGTTTATAAGCATGCTATTTCTACCGTTGTGCCTGCGCGTAATGTGCGCGTCACTGTGGATGAAGAGTACGAAGGCGAAAGCGAAAACGACGAATAATCTTTTCAGGAGCTGCGGCTGTGTTCTTTGAGCGTCCGAAAAATGGCGGCGAAATCGCAGTTCTGGTGCACATCGATTTTCCCGAAGGTCTAAATAAAGAAGATCTTAACGAATTCCGTGAGCTGGTGATTTCTGCTGGCGCGGATCCTATTGCGTTGGTAACGGCCAAGCGCCCCAAGCCCGATGCCAAGACTTTTATTGGCAAAGGTAAGGTCGAGGAAATTGCGGCGGCCTTGCGCTTGCATGGCGCGCAGCTAGTAATTTTTAACCACGCCCTAACGCCAAGCCAAGAACGCAATCTCGAAAAAATTCTCGAAACTCGCGTTCTGGATCGCACAGGCTTGATTTTGGATATTTTTGCGCAGCGTGCGCGCACCCATGAAGGTAAGCTTCAGGTCGAGCTGGCGCAGCTGGAATACCAATCGACGCGTTTGGTTCGAGGCTGGACGCACTTAGAGCGACAAAAGGGTGGCATTGGTTTGCGCGGGCCTGGGGAAACTCAGCTTGAGACCGACCGTCGTTTGTTGCGTGAGCGGGTTAAAAACTTATTGGGGCGTTTGGAAAAGGTGCATGCTCAGCGCGAGCAAAATCGCCGCGCCCGCAAACGCTCCGATATCCCCACTGTCACCATAGTGGGTTACACCAATGCAGGGAAATCCACGCTCTTTAATACCCTGACGCATGCCGAGGTGTATGCGGCTGACCAGCTCTTTGCTACGCTCGACCCAACCTTGCGCCGCTTTGATGTTGAGTATGTGGGCGAAATCGTGCTGGCCGATACGGTGGGTTTTATTCGCCATTTGCCGCACAAGCTGGTGGAAGCCTTTAAAGCCACTTTGCAAGAGGCGGCCGAAGCCGACTTGCTCTTGCATGTGATCGATAGTGCCGCACCCGAGCGCGATGGCAATATTGAGCAGGTGGAGCTGGTGCTCAAAGAGATCGACGCTTTAAGCGTACCGACTCTTAGGGTTTACAACAAAATCGACTTGCTGGAACATAGCGCCCCACGCATTGATCGTAATGATCGGGGTGTGCCTGTGGCGGTGTGGCTTTCTGCGCAATCAGGCCAAGGGCAAGAGCTGTTGGCTCAGGCGCTCAGTGAGCTATTGAGCAGCGAGCTGTTCGCAGGAGAGCTTTGCCTTAATCCACAAGATTCGCGTTTGCGTGCCATTTTGTATGAAATGGGTGCGATTAAGCAGGAGCAGCACGATGAACAAGGCAATATCCTAGTGACGGTGCGCCTGCAACGTCATGACTTTAACAAGGCATTGGCGAAAGCCAATGTCGCCCCCGAACGCTTTTTGCCACCTCAGACCGAGGCTTGGCATTAGCGATTTAAATCAGCATTTAGCCTAATTTGTTGGAGAGACATATGGCTTGGAATGAGCCCGGCGGCAAGGGCAACTCGAATGACCCTTGGGGTAGCAACAACGGTGATAAAAACCGTGGTGGTAATGGTGGCGGAAACAAACAGCCGCCTGATCTGGACGAAGCAATCAAGCAGCTGAATAAAAAGCTCGGCAGCTTGTTTGGCAAAAAGCCTGGTGCGCCCAAAAATAGCAACGACAGCGGCCTAGGCAGTGTGCTGGGTATTATTGTGGGTATTGCTGTCGTCGTGGCACTGTTTAGCTCGGTGTACACCTTGGACGAGCAAGAGCGTGGCGTAGTGCTGCGTATGGGTAAGTACCTCAAGACTGAGCAGCCAGGCTTGCGCTTTAAAATCCCGCTTATCGATCAAGTTACCATCGTGAAAACGACCGCAGTGCGTACCTTGGAAATTCGTGAGCGCATGCTGACCGAGGACGAAAACATCGTTGAGGTGGAGCTAAACGCTCAGTACCGCGTGGCCGATCCTGTGTCTTTTGCTTTGCGCGTGGATCAGCCTGAGCATACATTGCAAATCGCCGCACAAAGTGCGCTGCGTCACGAAGCGGGTTCGACCACCATGGATGAAATTCTCACCAGCGGCCGCGCCGAGCTGGCTGATAAGGTGCAAAAACGCTTACAAGAATACTTGGTGCGTTATCGTACAGGTATGGAGCTGACCAACGTCAACATCAAGGATGCGCGTCCGCCGGAGCAGGTGCGAGCCGCCTTCGATGATGTGCAAGTCGCCAAGCAGGATAAAGAACGTATCATCAACGAGGCACAAGCCTACGCGAACGCCGTTGTACCCGAGTCTCGCGGTCGCGCCACGCGTCAGCTGGAAGAAGCCCAAGCCTATAAAGAGCAAGTTGTCGCTCATGCTCAGGGTGAGGCCGAGCGCTTTAATCGCCTGTATGCGGAATATCGCAAAGCCCCGGGTGTAACACGCGAGCGTTTGTACATTGATGCTATTTCCGCACTCTATGCCAACAGCGGCAAAGTGCTGGTCGACGTCAAAGGCGGCAACAACAACATGCTGTATTTGCCTTTGGATAAAATCATGCAGGCTGCGCCTGTCTCCTTTGGGGGGTTAAATAACACCGATATCTCCCGTTTAACGGATCAGGTGTTAACCGAGGCGCGCAATCGCCAGCCCAGCACCACGCCTGCTCCCACCACCATTCGTAGAGAGGGTCGCTAATGTCTCCGAAAGCATTGCTTAGCCTGATTCTCACGGGCGTGATTTTGCTCATTGCCAGTCAGAGCTTGTATATAGTGAAAGAAACTGAAGTGGCCATTAAGCTCAAGTTTGGTGAGGTGGTCGAGGACGGTATCGCGCCTGGTCTGCATGTGAAAACGCCTTTTGTCGAAGAGGTTAAGCGTTTCGATGCCCGCGTTTTGACTTTGGATACTGCGCCCTCACGCTTTTTAACCGCAGGTAAAAAATACGCTATCGTGGATGCCTTTGCGCAGTGGCACATTAAAGATGTGCGCGCTTACTACCAAGCTACATCGGGCAATCGCATCGAGGCTACCAATCTGTTGACCGCACTGCTGAACAAAGGTTTGCGTGATGAAATCGCCGCATTGACCTTGCAAGAAGTGGTATCGGGTGAGCGTGATGCTTTAATGACACGCCTAACGGTGAATCTGAACAAGCACTCGCAAAAAGAGCTGGGCATCGAAGTGTTGGATATGCGCGTAAAAGCCATCGACCTACCTGAAGACTTGAGCCGCTCGGTTTACAGCCGTATGTCCGCAGAGCGTGCGCGCGAAGCGCGTGAGCACCGTTCGCAAGGCCAAGAGCAATCCGAAGGGATAAAAGCCGATGCCGATCGTCAGCGCGTGGTTATTGAAGCCGAAGCTTACAGCAAAGCCGAAAACTTAAAAGGTCAGGGCGATGCTCAGGCAGCGGCGACCTATGCGGCCGCTTACAGCAAAGATCCTGAGTTTTATGCCTTTACGCGCAGCCTGAAAGCCTACACCGAAAGCTTTAAAAGCAGCGATGTGTTGGTGCTTGAACCCAGCTCCAGCTTCTTCCGTTACCTAAAAGACGCCAAAGGCAAGTAGCCTTAGCGGTTCTGCTTTGGTAGAATCCCGCAACCGGGCCGCAAGCCCGGTTTTTTTTCGTGCGTAATCTTAAAGAGTGTAAAGGCGAATCCATGAAACAAGCAGATCGCTGGCTGTTGCCCGACGGTATAGAAGAGATACTTCCGCCACAGGCTTACCGTATCGAGCAGCTGCGCCGCCACTTGTTGGACAAGCTCGACGCTTGGGGTTACGACTTAGTGATGCCGCCTGCGCTGGAGTATTTGGATTCCTTGCTTACAGGTCCTGGCAAAAATTTAGAGCTGCGTACTTTTAAAGTTACCGACCAGCTTTCAGGCCGCATGATGGGTTTAAGTGCCGACACCACCCCTCAGGTCGCCCGTATTGATGCACACAGCCTAGCGCCTGAAGGCGTTAGCCGTCTGTGTTATTGCCGTACCGTTTTTCACACTAAAGCTCGCTCCTTGCTGGCTAGCCGTACTCCCACGCAAATCGGGGCGGAGCTGTATGGCGAAGCAGGCCTGCCTGCTGAGCTGGAAATGATAAGCCTGATGCTGACTTTGCTTGCCGATGCAGGCGTGCAAGGCGCGGCGCTGGATTTGGGGCAGGTGGAAGTGTTCCGCATTTTGGCGCTTGAAGCAGGCATGGATTGCGCAGCGCAAAATGAATTGCTGGAGCTGTTTAAAATTAAAAGCCAGCAGGACGTTGCCAGCTGGACCAGTCAAGCCAAGCTAGCACCTGCCATGCAACAAGCCTTTGCTTTGCTGCTGGAGCTGCAAGGCGCACCGCAAACCTTGGCTACTAAACTGGATGAGATTGCACGCCTTGTGCCTGCCACAGGCAAGGCATTAGCGCAGCTGCGTGCGTTGCTGCCCGCCTTGATGCAGCGTTTTCCCAGCTTGAGCATTACCTTAGATTTATCTGAACTGCGTGGTTACAACTACCACACAGGTATTGTGTTTGCGGCCTACATTCCCGGTTTTGGCGATGCCATTGCCAAGGGCGGTCGTTACGACGACACCGGCGCCAGTTTTGGCCGTGCTCGTCCTGCAATAGGATTCAGTGCCGACCTCAAAGTGTTGGCACGTTTTGGTCGTTTTACAGCGCCTGTCAAACCCTTAGTGGTTGCACCGCAAAATGACGACCCCAGCCTCTGGCAAGCAATCACTGCATTGCGGGCGCAGGGCTATCGCGTACAGGTAGTGGCCGATCCTACTGCGGTTGCAGCGGCGGGACAGCTTCAAAATCAGGGTGGTCAGTGGCAACTGATCCAAGCGTAATTTTTCTTTAGAGCGAAACAGTATGGGCAAGAACGTAGTTGTATTGGGTACTCAGTGGGGCGATGAAGGCAAGGGTAAAATCGTTGACCTTCTCACCGAAAAAGCCGCCGCCGTCGTACGTTTTCAAGGTGGCCATAATGCCGGTCACACCTTGGTGATCAACGGTGAAAAAACCGCTTTGCACCTAATTCCCTCTGGGATTTTACGCGAAGGCGTCACCTGCGTAATCGGCAACGGCGTGGTCGTGGCCCCTGATGCCCTGCTGCGTGAAATTCGTGCGCTCGAAGCGCGCGGCGTCCCCGTGATGAAGCGCTTGCACCTGTCCCATGCTTGCCCCTTGATTCTGCCTTACCACGCCGCCTTAGACCAAGCGCGTGAAGCCAAGCGCGGCAACGCCAAAATCGGTACTACAGGCCGTGGCATTGGCCCTGCCTACGAAGACAAAGTCGCCCGTCGCGGTTTGCGTGTGGGGGATCTGTACCAGCCCGAATTTGCTGTGCGTTTAAAAGAAGTGATGGAATACCACAACTTCTCTTTGACCCAATATTACGGCTGTCCTGCGGTCAACTACGAAGAAACCTTGGCTTCTTGCATGGACTGGGCCGCCCAGCTCAAAGACATCGTCGAGGACACCGTTGAGCTGGTGCATAGGGTGCGCGAAGCCGGCGGCGATATTATGTTTGAAGGCGCGCAAGGTACGCTGCTCGATATCGACCACGGTACCTATCCCTATGTGACCTCATCGAACACCACCGCAGGTGGCGTGGCGACAGGCTCAGGCGTAGGGCCTTTGTACCTCGATCAAATCTTGGGCATCACCAAGGCCTACACCACACGCGTAGGCTCAGGCCCATTCCCCACTGAACTCTTTGATGAAGTGGGTAAGCACCTGTCTGAAAAAGGCAACGAACGCGGCACGACTACAGGCCGTGCGCGTCGCTGCGGCTGGTTTGACGCCATGCTGGTAAAACACGCTATTCGTGTGAACTCCATCAACACCATCTGCCTGACCAAGCTCGACGTGCTCGATGGTTTGGATGTCATCAAAGTCTGCGTAGGCTACCAAGACAAAGACGGCAAACCCTCACAAATGCCCGCCTCGGCGGATCAGTTTGAGAAAGTTGTCCCTGTCTATAAAGAGCTGCCAGGCTGGAGCGAAAGCACCTTCGGTGCAAAAAGCATCAACGACCTGCCCGCTAACGCCCGCGCCTACATTCGCTATATCGAAGAAGCCATCGGCGCTCCGATCGATATCATCTCCACCGGCCCCGACCGCGAAGAAACCATCGTCCTGCGCCATAGCTTTGCTATCTGATACCGCTTTGCCCTCAGGTTTTGCTTAGGCACTTGAGAAAAAGCGGAGTTGTTTTTGGTTCTATCCCTATTGTGACATTCACAGTAGGGATTTTTTTCTAAGGGCATGGCGAATTTTCCATAAGCATCTTTATTGATAAGCAACACCCCAATCTCACTCGGAGGGAATATTATGGTGTTGCGCAAATCTCAATTAAATCTAGCGTTGTGCTTGGCTGTTGTTTCTGCTAGCGCTGTGGCGGGGGAGGTAAAGTTTAATGGCTTCGCTTCCATTGTTTCAGGCATGCAAATCGATGGCGATAAAAATGTCCTTACAGGTAGTGGTGAGGCCTATCCCGACGACACTTTCGATAACTTACAAGAATCTCGGTTGGGCTTGCAGGTCACTGCACCCCTGAGCGAGGACATCCGTTTTATTGGTCAGGCCATTGCTAGAGGCAGTGCTCAAACTGGCTTTGTCACCAATTATGAATGGGCTTACATGGATTTTGACCTAGGCGAGAGCAGCAAATTCAAGGTGGGGCGTATTCGTATTCCATTTTACAAATACTCGGATTATCTGGATGTGGGCTATGCCTATCACTGGATTACGCCGCCCAAATCCATGTACAGTTCAAGCTTCAGTAATGTCGACGGAGTTGGCTACAGCACCAACTTTCCCCTGGCTAGCGGCGTGGATGCCAGCATCAATACGGTTTTTGGACGCTATCAAGGCACGCTGAGTATTGCAGGGCAAAACTCTCCTGTTGACCTTAGAAACTTAGGTGCGGTGAATTTTACCCTGACTATGGGCGATCATGAGCTGTATGCGGCATACGCCCAAGCGGATGTGCATATTAAAGCAGGAAGCGTGAATGTACTGATTACTGGAGTGGAGGGCGCGACGGGAACCAGCATCAATGACAATAAATTACTCTTTAATGGTGATTACGGCTCATTTATAGGCTTGGGTTACAAGGGCAGTATCGGTGACTTAGGCCTGTATGCAGAAGCAAGCCAAGTAAAAGTAGAAGACAGTGCGCTGCAAGATGCCATAGGCGGCTATGTCGGCGCGTCTTATAGCTTGGGTAGTTATCTGGTACACCTCACCTATGAGACTCAAACATCGGAAGGTAAGTCGGGTAAAGGCCTTGTCACAGGTGTTGCACCTGCTGCGGTTGCCGCTGCGGAAGCGGCTTTAACAAGAAACTTGCGTGCACTCGGTGGGCGGGGATCGGAAGGCAGCGCCGATACCATCACCCTTGGTGTGCGTAAAGAGCTAGGCAAAGGTTCGGCGTTAAAATTGGAGGTGTCTCAGTACGATGAAAATCGTTACCAATCCAGCGCGGCAACCCGTAAATCAACAGAAAGTGCAACCTTGTTAAAGGTCGCCTTCGATGCCATGTTCTAAGGAGAAATCTATGAAAAAACTACTTGTCGGTTCCCTACTTAGTTTAATGGCCTCTGTGGCAATGGCAGAAATGGCAGTGATAGTGCACCCATCTAATGCCAATGCCATTGATAAAGACACGATTCAGCGAATCTTTCTTGGAAAAACGCGTGCCTTTCCTGATGGGAAGGAGGCCTTACCCATTTCCATGAAGGAAGGCAGTGCGGAGTACAATTCATTTGCTGAAACGGTATTGAGTAAAAGTGATAAACAACTGAAAGCCTACTGGGCTAAGGTTATTTTCACAGGCCAGGGCACGCCACCGCGCGAGGTAGACAGTGCAGCGCAAATGCTGGATCTGGTTGCGAACAACCCGAACTTAATCGGCTTTGTTCCAGCGGGAAGTGTTAGCGGCGCCGTAAAAGTGGTTGGGAAGTTCTAGCCATTCGCACTCCCCAAGGAAATAAAGCCGTATTTCTTGGGGTTCTTATTTTCTAATTGCTGTGATTAATATCAATACTGATTTGTAGTGATTTAATAAGTCCAGCCCGATAAGTGCGGGTGTCAAAAGGTTAGAACAGCTTGTCGATGTTCCTCCTATTTATACTGTTTT
>JBDKHD010000233.1:0-3144 GCA_039797885.1 Pseudomonadota bacterium | reverse complement strand
GCTTGGCGCTTGGCGCTTGGCGCAGGGTGCTAGGCAACGTTTCGATGCGCAATGAACAGGGCGTAGATTGCCTGGATGGCAATCTCCGAGCCCCCAGGGATGGGTTCACGGCGTGCCTGCGAGTTGTGTACCGAAAGGTAGCCGCGCGAGTGTAGGCTTAAACGCCAGCGCAGTTTAAGGCGGAGGCGCTGAGCAAAGGCACAGCAAACGGAGTTTGGGGCGAAAGGTAGCCGCGCGAGTGTAGGCTTAAACGCCAGCGGGTCGAAGGCGGTAGAAATAAAAAACCCTGCGCAGGCGGGGTTTTTTAAGCAGGGCTAGGGCTTAGTCGCGCTCAAGGATGGCTACCACACCTTGGCCGCCTGCGGCGCAGATGGAGATCAAGCCACGGCCTGAGCCTTTTTCTTCCAGCATCTTGGCCAAAGAAGCCACGATACGGCCGCCGGTTGCGGCGAAGGGATGGCCTACGGCAATGGATGAGCCATTGACGTTGAGCTTGCTGCGGTCGATTTTGCCCAAGGCTTTGCTCAAGCCCAAACGCTCTTTGCAGAACTTCTCGTCTTGCCAAACGTGCAGGGTGGATTCCACCACGCCTGCAAAGGCTTCATGGATTTCATAGAAGTCGAAGTCTTGCAGCGTCAGGCCTGCACGTTCCAGCATACGGGGCACGGCGTAAGCAGGCGCTAACAACAAGCCTTCTTTTTGCGTTTTGCCGTCTTTACCAAAGAAGTCTACAGCCGCAGTTTCGTAGAAAGATAAGTAAGCGCGTACAGGCAGGTTGTGCGCTTTGGCCCATTCTTCAGAAGCCAAAAGCACCACAGAAGCGCCGTCGGTTAAGGAAGAAGCGTTACCTGCGGTGATGGTGCCTTTGCCTGATTTCTTGTCGAATGCGGGTTTCAGCGACGCAAGCTTGGCCATATCGGGCTTACGCGCCAGGTTGTCTTTATCCAAACCTAGGTAGGGCGTGACCAGATCATCAAAGAAGCCACGATCGTAAGCGGCCAATACGTTTTTATGGCTATTAAAGGCGATTTCGTCCTGAGACTCACGGCTGATGCCCCACTCTTTTACAGTCAGTTCAGTGTGGTCGCCCATAGACAGCTTGGTGCGTGGCTCGGCGTTTTTAGGAATGTTGGGCACTAAGTGACGGAGGCGAATTTTGGCCAACAGCTTGATTTTCTCGCCAGTGCTCTTGGCACGGTTGGCGTCCAGCAGGATTTTACGCAAGCCTTCGTTCACACCAATGGGCGCGTCGGACGTGGTGTCGGAGCCGCCTGCGATGGCCGAGTCGATTTGGCCTAAAGCGATTTTGTTGGCCGCCATGATGATGGCTTGCAGGCCGGTGCCACAGGCTTGTTGAATGTCGCAAGCGGGTGTTTGTGGGTCCAAGGAGGTGCTCAGCAAGGTTTCGCGTGCCAAGTTAAAGTCGCGGCTGTGTTTCATTACCGCACCTGCGATGAACTCGCCAACGCGCTCTCCCTGTAAGCCATAACGATTGACCAAGCCATTTAACGCCGCTGTCAGCATGTCTTGGTTGGAAGCGTAAGAGTAAACGGTGTTGGATTTAGCAAAAGGAATACGATTACCACCGATAATGGCAACGCGGCGAACGGTAGGGAGAGCTTTTGACATGACCGAGTCCTATAAAAACAAAAATGATACATACACAGTAAGGTGCAAGACGCAGGCAGTGTAATCACCGCCCTATTCCCTACATTGGCTGAATTGACATAGTGCAAAGCGCAGGCGGTCAATTAAAGCGTTTATCAATGTTGCTCTAATCTGCTACCGTCTGGTTTTTATTCCCATCACCTCGTTTTTCAGGACAAAGCATGAGCAACTTTCTCGAATCGTTATTAGACAGCCCGGTTGGCCGCAATTTAATGAAGTCCGTACTACCCAAGGCCATCGTATTAAAGCGTTACAACCCCGCGCAAGCCAGCTATTTCACAGGCCGCATCCTTCTAGGCGTGAGCAACAACAGCGCCTTAATTAAAGACATCATGCGCAACCTCAAAGACGCCAACGCCAGCGTGTTCTACCCCGCTGCCGCAGGCTATGCCAAAGTCATCATCGACGCCGCCAAAGAGTTTGGTGTGAAGGTGCAAGGCGTGGAAGTGACCCCTGCCATGACTGAAAAATTCGACGCTTTTGTGTTTGATGCCTCAGGCTTTAGCGACACCCCAGACGTCAACCAGTTTTACTATTTCTTCAACCCTATTATGCGCAAGCTCAACGCCAATGGCCGCGTGATTGTACTGGGTCGCCCACCCGTGCAAGCAGCCAGCGGTGAACAAGCCGCCGCCCGTCGTGCCATCGAAGGCTTTACCCGTTCGGTGGCCAAAGAAGTAGGCAAAAAGAGCTCAACCGCTCAGGCTATTTTGGTTGAAGACGGTGCCGACGCGAACCTCGATTCTGCCTTCCGCTTTGTGCTGTCGGCCAAGTCCGCCTATGTCGATGGCCAAGTCATCACCGTCAGCAAAGCCAGCGTTGTCGCCTACCCAGATTGGCACAAGCCTTTGGCGGGCAAAGTGGCTTTGGTGACAGGTGCAGCTCGTGGTATCGGTGAAGCCATCGCTCGTACTTTGGCACGCGACGGCGCAACCGTACTGGGCCTCGACATTCCCCCAGCGGCGAAAGATTTAGAAAACGTGATGAAATCCATTGGCGGCGAAGTGCTGCTTGGCGACATCTCCAGCCCCGATGCGCCCAAGCTGATTTCCGACAAACTCAAAGCCATGGGCGGCGGCGATATCATCGTCCATAACGCCGGCATCACCCGCGACAAAACGCTGGCCAACATGCCTGAACATTGGTGGAAAATGACCATCGACATCAATCTTTCTGCCGAAGAGCGCATAAACCATGTGCTCTTTGAAGAAGGCACACTGAACAAAGGCGGCCGCATCATTTGCGTGTCTTCCATGAACGGTATTGCAGGCCAAGCAGGCCAAACCAACTACGCCGCCTCCAAAGCAGGCGTGATTGGCTATGTGCAATACATGGGCCCTAAACTTTTGGCGCAAGGCTACACAGTGAACGCCGTAGCACCTGGCTTTATCGAAACCCAAATGACCGACGCCGTGCCTTTCTTCACCCGTGAAGTGGGTCGTCGCTTGAACTCCCTATCTCAAGGCGGCAAGCCCG
>JBDKHD010000232.1:0-4247 GCA_039797885.1 Pseudomonadota bacterium | reverse complement strand
CGGTTTTTTTGCGCGCATCAAACAAGGTTTAAGCCGCACCAGTAGCAATTTTGCGCAAGGCTTGGGCAACTTGATTCTCGGCCGCAAAACCATCGACGACGATTTATTTGAAGAGCTGGAATCGCAACTTTTGATTGCCGATGTCGGTTTGGATGCAACCACCGAAATTATCGACAACCTCACCAAAGCCGTTGCCCGCAAACAGCTTACCGATGGCGATGCGCTTTATGCCGCCTTGCGTGAACAGCTCGCGCTATTGCTTCGCCCCGTTGAAAAGCCGCTCGTGGTTGAAAACCGCGTGGTAGATGGCATCAAAAAGCCCTATGTGATTTTGGTGGTTGGCGTAAATGGTGTGGGTAAAACCACCACCATCGGCAAGCTTGCCAAGCGTCTGCACAATCAAGGTAAAAAAGTCATCTTGGCCGCAGGCGATACCTTTCGTGCGGCTGCCGTTGAGCAATTGCAGGTTTGGGGCGAGCGCAATCAGGTTCCGGTGATTGCCCAACATACAGGCGCAGATTCTGCTTCCGTCATTTATGACGCCCTGCAAGCGGCACAAGCGCGCGGTATGGATGTATTAATTGCCGATACCGCCGGTCGCCTGCACAACAAAGATCACCTGATGGATGAACTCTCCAAAGTGAAACGCGTCTTGGCTAAGCTAGATGCGGGCGCACCCGATGAAGTTCTATTGGTTTTAGATGCTGGCACCGGCCAGAATGCGGTGAATCAAGCACAGCAATTTATTGAAGCGGCGGGCGTAACTGGCCTAGCGCTTACCAAGCTGGATGGCACCGCCAAAGGCGGCGTGATCTTCGCGCTCAGCAAAAAATTTGGTTTGCCGGTGCGCTTTATCGGTGTGGGCGAAGGTATCGACGACCTTCAACCTTTTGCCGCCGAACCCTTTATTGAAGCTTTATTTAGCCAAACTGTTGAATAATGATTGCCACGCAATTGAGTAAAGAAAGGAGACTTCGTGATACGTTTTGAGAACGTCAGCAAACGCTACGACAACGGCTTTGAAGCGCTTTCACGCATCAACTTTGCCGTTGAATCGGGCGAAATGCTGTTTTTGACCGGCCACTCAGGTGCCGGTAAAAGTACGCTTATGAAGCTCATTATGCAGATGGAGCGCCCCAGCAACGGCCAGATTATGGTGGACGGGCACGACCTCAATCGCATGTCCAACAGCCAAATTCCCCACTATCGCCGCAATATCGGTGTGGTTTTCCAAAATCATCAACTCTTATTTGATCGCAGCGTATTTGATAACGTCGCCCTACCGCTGCAAATTGCGGGTCTATCCCACCATGATATTGGCCGCCGTGTGCGTGCTGCCCTAGATAAAGTTAGCCTGCTCGAAAAAGAGCGCTTGAACCCAATTGTACTTTCTGGCGGCGAACAGCAGCGCGTCGGTATTGCTCGCGCTGTGGTGAATAAGCCAGCCATGCTGCTGGCGGATGAGCCCACTGGAAATCTTGACCCTGAGTTATCTGAGGAGATCATGACGTTGTTTCGCCAATTCAACGAAATTGGCGTCACGATTATGATCGCCAGCCACGATGTGGAACTGCTTAAACGTATGAATAAACGCATCCTCGGCTTAGTCGAAGGCAAGCTTGTACACGATGGGGTGCTCTGGTGAAATCAAAACGTCCCTCAGTGACCGGCAATCGCCCCAGTACTCGCCCTTCTACCGGCGCGAGCCGCGGTGCCAGCGCCACACGCCGCCCAGAGCGCGCACCTGTGCCTGAACCCACTCGTCAGCAAGGTGCAGTGCAAAGCAAAGTCAGGCTAGCCGATAAATTTGAAGCCTATTTTGCGCACCACAGCACCTCCGCTATCGACAGCCTCGTGCGTTTATTGGGGTCACCTTTCCAAAGTTTGATGACTTGGTTGGTGATTGCGATTGCCGTTGCTATTCCGGCGGCGCTCTATATTGGCTTTGCCAATTTGCAGCATTTGGGCGAAAACTGGGAAGGCTCAAGCCAAGTCTCGGTATTCCTGCGTCCGGAAACGACCGATGCCAGAGCGGAAGAAATGCGCACTAAGTTAGCGACCCGCGCAGACATCGCCAAAGTGGTTTATGTTTCCCCTGCGCAGGGTTTGGAGGAGTTCAAAGCTCAGTCTGGCTTGGGCGAAGTGGTGGATAGCTTGGAGAAAAATCCGCTGCCTGGCACTTTATTAGTCACACCACGCTTGCAAAATGGCAGTGACGCCGCCATAACGTCGTTAGAACAATCTTTGCTCGCCGACCCTGCGGTCGCCGATGTGCGTTTGGATATGCAATGGGTTAAGCGCTTACAGCAGCTTTTGACCTTGGGTAAGAAGATGGTATTCGGCCTTGGCGGCCTGCTCGCCTTGGGCGTATTACTGGTAATTGGCAATACCATTCGCCTTGCGATTGAAAATCGTCGCGATGAAATTCTGGTCGTAAAACTGGTGGGCGGAACTGATGCCTACGTAGCGCGCCCCTTCCTTTACACGGGTTTGTGGTACGGAATAGGCGGTGGTTTGCTAGCCTTGGTGATATTGGGAATTGGCTTTTTTTGGGTATCGAGCACCGTTGATCAGCTTGCCGCCCTATACCAAAGCAACTTTCGCCTGCAAGGCTTGGGGTTCTTTGGCAGTATCCAGTTGGTGTTGTTGGCGGGTTTGACTGGATGGGTAGGTGCTTGGATTGCGGTATTCAAACATCTGATCCAAATTCAGCCCCGTTGAACAATGTTAAACGGCATGGGTCAACCGAAATGTATGACAAGCATCACTTGCGGAACTTTCCGTTAGATAGCACTCTAAAAAAACAAGTGCTAGACTTTAGCCACGCAAGAAATTACGAGCCTCAAGCTCAATTATTTATGTACATTGAAGTTATTGGAGAAGTTGAATGAGCACAAGCACAAGTCTGCAGCCTATAGGCGTACTCGCCCCCGGCGCAAACCTGAACGCCTATGTTCAAGCGGTGAGCGCTTTTTCTATCCTCACGGTTGAAGAAGAGCAAAAGCTGGCAAATGATCTGTACTTTAACGGCAACCTTGACGCAGCGCGTAAGTTGGTTATGGCGCACCTGCGCTTCGTGGTACATATCGCCCGCTCTTACAATGGCTATGGTTTGCCCTTGGGCGATTTGGTTCAAGAAGGCAATGTCGGCCTAATGAAAGCGGTAAAGCGTTTCAATCCTGAAAAAGGTGTGCGCTTGGTGTCTTTCGCCGTGCATTGGATCAAAGCCGAAATCCACGAATTTATTTTGAAAAACTGGCGCATTGTTAAAATCGCCACCACCAAAGCTCAGCGCAAACTGTTCTTTAATCTGCGCGGCGCGAAAAAGCGTTTGGCGTGGTTGAGCAACGATGAAGCTCATGCAGTTGCACAAGATCTCGGTGTAGATGTTAAGCAAGTGCGTGAAATGGAAGGCCGTTTAGCCTCTTACGACGCTGGTTTTGATGCCGATGAAGACGATGAAGAAAGCGCTTACGTAGCACCAGCCCATTATTTGGAAGACAACCGTTACGATCCAGCGGTACGTTTGGAAGAATCCAACTGGGAAGAAACCAACGTTAATGGCTTAGAGTTGGCTATGCAAAAGCTCGACGACCGCAGCCGCGCGATTTTGCAACGCCGTTGGTTGAACGATGACAAAGCGACTTTGCACGATTTGGCGGATGAATATGGCGTATCAGCCGAGCGTATTCGTCAGCTGGAAAAGAATGCTATGAACAAAGTGAAAACCATGATGATGGAAGCATAAAGCCTCCAAAACCTTTCAAAAAGCCGCGCCTAGCGCGGCTTTTTGCTTTTCAGAGTTATCAAAAATGCAGCGATTATTTTTAGGTTTTGCCGCTCTGAGCGGATTTTTAAGTGTGTGCCTGGGTGCCTTTGCCGCCCACGGACTCAAGCATCACATTACCCCAGAATCCCTCGCCATCTGGCAAACCGGCGTGCAATATCAGATGTATCACGCACTTGCACTGCTAGCCATTGGGCTGGTTTATCAATCTCAAGCATCAAAAGCCTTAAAGCTGAGCGGTTTAGCCTTTATACTGGGCAGCTTTTTATTTAGCGGCAGTCTTTATGCACTGACGCTTGGTGCTCCCAAAGCCCTCGGGGTTATCACGCCTTTGGGTGGTTTAAGCTTTTTGGTGGGTTGGGCAGCTTTGGTGGTTCACGCCCTGCGCCGCTAATTCCTTTTTGATGTCATCTTTGTTTGGTATTTATGTCTGAAATTTTAGAGTTTATCGCCCCCGTCG
>JBDKHD010000231.1:0-8239 GCA_039797885.1 Pseudomonadota bacterium | reverse complement strand
TGAGCGAGGAATTTAAAGCACAGCGCCATATAACCAATGAGCAGCTCATCAAGCACAATCAGTATTCTCAAGACTACATTTTTCATTCTGTGCTGGGCGCATTTGAAGCCACCTCAGCCATCTACAAACCCGAATTCGATATTTTCAAATGAGCATCAAAGAAAATTATAAAAAAAGCTGGCAAGTACTCACCAAGCCCAAGCTCTCTATTTATGCGCTGATTGTGCTATTTTTTGTGGTGGCTTACGCCCCCGTAGACAACGATTTTTACAAAGAAAAGCGCCTGCCTTTTTGCGGCGACTTTGAGTTTTTTACGGAAAATTATTTGCGTTTTAGCAGTACCGCCATACAAATTATTGCCCCTATTTTAATGCGTGACCCTGTAGGCATAGCGCAATCCATCAACGCCTCTATCGCCACGACTCTTGTCACCCACTCGTTTAAGCGTCTATTTAATAATCAAACCACTTGGGATGACGGCCGTCGTCTTGGCGAAAGACCACGCTCACCGAAAAGTAAGCACAACATGCCCTCAGGCCATTCCTCTATGGCTTCTTTGGCTGTGTTTTATGTGATGCGCCGTTATGGCACCAAGCAAAACCGTTTTAAAATTGCCATGATTTATATGGCCGTTATCATGGCCTGCACCATGTACACCCGTGTGATGCTCGACGACCACACCGTACCCGCCACGCTTGCAGGCGCACTCGTTGGTTTAATCTGCGCATTCGTTTTTACCTCGCCCAAAGAGCAAGACAATCCTCGCGCAAGCAAAGAGCCTTCTTAACAGGCAGGCGGCGTTCCGCTACACTTGCGCCCTATTTTTTGCTTGCCTTTGATAGGAGCCGCCATGGCCAGCCCTCTTTTGCCCCCCATTCCTGAACGCGCAGGTGAGCGCTACTTTTGGGGAAACGTGCAAGGAGCAACGCGAGCGCTCGGCATAGCCAATGCCGCACAACAGCAGCAAGGGCTAACCTTAGTCATCTGTGCCGACAGCGCCTCGGCACTTAGCCTTGAAGAAGAAATTCGTTTTTTTATTAAAGACATTCCTGTGCTGTATTTTCCCGACTGGGAAACCCTGCCCTACGATTTATTTTCGCCACACCAAACCATCACCTCTCAGCGCATTGCCACCCTCAGCCGCCTGCACGATTTAAAGCAAGGCGTGGTGATTTTACCCGTCAGCACTTTATTGCAGCGCTTACCACCTGCCAACTTTTACCAAGGGCAAAGCTTTGTTTTGGATGTCGGGGCGCGTTTTAATCTGGACAATACTCGCGTGCAATTGGAAGCCTCTGGCTATCACTGCGTCGATAATGTCTACGAACACGGTGAATTTGCTGTGCGCGGCTCGGTGATAGATATTTTCCCTATGGGGCAAGACACCCCATTTCGTATTGAATTATTCGATGATGAAATCGAAACACTGCGCACTTTTGATGTTGAAAGTCAGCGCACCTTAGACAAAGTTTCTTCCATTCGCATTTTACCTGCGCGTGAGTTTCCGCTGAATGCCAGTGCCATTCGTATTTTTAAAAGCCGTTGGTTCGATTTCTTTCCGCAAGACCCCAAAGCCTGCTCCATTTATATGGATATCAGCCAAGGCATTGCCCCTGCTGGGGTAGAATATTATTTACCGCTATTTTTTGCCGATGACCTCGGGCATTTCTTTGAACACCTGCCGAAAAAAACGCTCATCATTCAAGACAGTCGCATGGAAGAAGCTGCCAAAGCGTGGCGCAAAGACGTCGAAGAACGCTACGAAAATCGCCGTCACGATATTCACCGCCCCATTTTGCCGCCAACGCAATTATTTTTGGCCGAAGATCAGCTTTTTGCTCTGCTCAATCAGTATCCGCGCGTGCAATGGAGTCGTGAAGACGCGCCCATGCGCGCGGGTGCGCATAATTTCGTCAGCCGACCCTTACCCGATTTAAGTGTCGATGCACGTTTAGAGCAGCCTGCTCAGCGTTTAAACTTTTGGCTTAAAGAAGTGGGTGAACAAAAAGTGTTGTTCTGCGCCGACTCAGCAGGACGCCGAGAAGCCTTAAAAGAATTATTAAACCGCATTCAATATCGTGCCAAAGAATATTCAGACTGGCACAGTTTCTACGGCGACACAGGTTCGCTGGGCATTGTCATTGCACCGCTAGAGCAAGGTGCGAATTTTTTCCATGAAGGTTTGAATTACAACCTCATTACCGAAAATCAACTTTTTGGTCAGCGCATCGCTCAGACGCGCCGCCGCCATAAGCAAAAAGTCGATGCCGATTTAGTCATTCGCGATTTAAGCGAATTAAAGCCTGGCAGCCCAGTGGTGCATTTGGATCACGGCATTGGCCGCTACTTAGGCTTAGAAACACTCGAAGCGGGCGGGCAAATTAATGAGTTTTTAGTTTTGGCTTACGCCGATAACGCCAAGCTCTATGTGCCTGTCTCTTCACTGCATTTAATTTCCCGTTACGGTGGTGTTGAAGAAGCCAACGTCAATTTAAATAAACTCGGCACGGATAAATGGGCACAAGCCAAACGCAAAGCCGCTGAAAAAATCCGCGACACCGCCGCCGAGCTGTTGGATATTTACGCTCGTCGTGAGGCAAAAAAAGGCTTTGCCTTTAACGAGCCAGATAATGATTACGAACGCTTTTGCGCGGGCTTTCCTTACGAGGAAACGCCCGACCAACAAACAGCCATTGATGCCGTACTTAAAGATATGTGCTCGCCACGTCCTATGGATCGTTTAGTTTGTGGTGATGTCGGTTTTGGTAAAACCGAAGTCGCCATGCGTGCCGCTTTTATGGCGGTACAAAGTGGCAAGCAGGTCGCGGTGTTAGTGCCCACCACATTACTCGCCCAGCAACATTATCAAAACTTTGCCGACCGCTTTGCCGACTGGCCTGTAAAAGTGGATGTGCTCTCCCGCTTTAAATCAGAAAAAGAAACTCAGCAAGCGCTAGCCAGTATGCTTGCAGGTAAAACCGATATTGTCGTGGGCACACACAAGCTCTTACAAAAAGACGTAAAATTTGAACAGCTCGGTCTTTTAGTTATCGACGAAGAACACCGTTTTGGCGTGCAGCAAAAAGAACGAATTAAATCCTTGCGTGCGGAGGTCGACATTCTCACCCTCACCGCCACGCCGATTCCGCGCACCTTAAATATGGCCATGGCCAACATTCGCGACTTATCCATTATCGCCACGCCGCCTGCCAAGCGTTTAAGTGTGAAAACCTTTGTGCGCCAACAGGATGATGCCACCATTAAAGAGGCCATCTTGCGAGAAATTTTGCGCGGCGGCCAAGTGTATTATTTGCACAATGAAGTCAAAACCATTGAACGTATTGCCCAAGATTTAGCCGCCGCCATTCCCGAAGTGCGAGCAGTCGTAGCCCACGGGCAAATGTCCGAGCGCCAGCTTGAGCAAGTCATGGGGGATTTTTATCGCAAGCGTTTTAATTTATTAGTTTGTACCACTATTATCGAAACTGGCATCGACATTCCCAGCGCCAACACCATTATTATTGAACGCGCCGATAAATTCGGTTTGGCGCAGCTGCATCAGTTACGTGGCCGCGTAGGACGATCGCACCATCAGGCTTACGCCTATTTACTCACACCACCGCCTAAAACCATTAGCAAGGACGCCGAAAAGCGCCTAGAAGCCATCGAAAGTGCACAAGATTTAGGTGCGGGTTTTATGCTGGCTACGCACGACTTGGAAATTCGCGGTGCAGGCGAATTATTAGGCGAAGAACAAAGCGGGCAAATTGAAACCATCGGCTTAACGCTCTATATGGAAATGCTCGATCAAGCCGTAAAGGCTTTAAAATCGGGCAAAACACCTTCTTTGGATTTAACTTTAAATGTGGGTTGCGAAGTGAATTTACACTTACCTGCGCGCATTCCCGATGATTATTTGCCCGATGTAAACAGCCGCTTAACGCTCTATAAACGCATTGCCAGCGCCAAAGACGATTACGAATTAAAAGAGCTGCAAGTAGAAATGATCGACCGTTTTGGCCTGCTACCCGATCCCACCAAGACGCTTTTCCGCCAAGCTTTATTAAAACTCAAGCTCACATCTTTGGGCATAGTGAAACTGGATGCGGGTGACAGCGCAGGTCATATTGAATTTGGTGCTGAAACACGCATCAATCCTTTCACCTTAGTGAAAATGGTACAAAGCAAACCCACAATTTATAAATTAGAAGGCGGTCATACACTGCGTTTTAAAGTCAACATGGCCAGCAACGAACAACGTTTTAGCCACATTGAACAACTTATCAGCGACTTACAAAAGGATCCCAACTCGTGATTTTTCGCACTGTTTTTCTTGCCCTTATGCTGGGTTTATTTTTACCCCAACTTCAAGCCGCACCAGCGGTTTCTGCCTATCGCACCGAAGTCATTTTGGTTGCCTATAAAAAAAGCGAAGAAATTGACCATCAACTGTGGCCAAAAACCTTAGATACCAGCATCCTCATGAGCAACAGCACCGATGCAAACAACAGCAAACCGCCGCTGCAACCGCTGTCACAAAATGCACCGCTTCTGCTTACCAACGAAGCCGCACGCATCAATCAAATGCGCGATATGAAAGTAATTTGGCACCAAGCCTGGATTGAAAATTTAGAAGAAAACGGTAAGCCGATTTTACATCCCGTTAATGTCCATCTAACGGATAAATTTGATATCTACTTAACAGGCAATGTCAGCGTCAGTCGTAACCGTTATTTGCACTTTAACTCCAATCTCATTATGCAGCACGCGAAGCTGCAAAAATCTCCCGCCTACGCCGAAAACATGACGGGTAATGAAGAAAGCGACAACGACACCCATATTCGCGCAGCCCACATAGAACTCAGCCGAAAAATGCGCAGCGGTGAGCTGCACTACATTGATCACCCTATGCTCGGAGTCATAGTCAAGGTCGTTCCTGTCAACGCCGCGCCCTAGAGTTTTAAAATACGCTCTTGGGTGTTTTTAATTCTTTGTGCGTTTATGAGTTTTAATTTGGGAATAAACGCACTTAAATCCAAATGCTCCTGCCCTAAATTTTGTGCCCGCAGCGCATGGATCACCTCCCAAGCGGCATCACGGTTATTACACACCAACAAGGCGTTAGCACCTGCTTGCTGCGCTGCATCTGTGCGCTGCGCATAACCACCAACGCTGGCGGCGCCTTGCATAGAAAGATCATCACTAAAAACCACACCAGAAAAGGCCAATTTTTTACGCAAAATATCTTTGAGCCAATAAGCAGAAAAGCCTGCGGTATGCTGTGCATCAACTTGCGGGTACAGCACATGCGCAGGCATCACGCCCAAAAGTTTTTGCTCTTGAATCAAGGCCGCAAAGGGCTGTATGTCGTAAGACAATTCATCAAAAGTACGATCATCAATAGGCAATGCCAAATGCGAGTCGGCGGCAATAGCTCCATGCCCTGGGAAATGTTTACCGACCGCAGCCATTCCCTGTTCATTTAAGCCCGAAATTAAAGCGCGCGCCAAAGCCAATACCGTATCTGCATCCATGCCCAACGCACGATCGCCAATAACTTGCGAAACACCACGTTCAATATCCAGCACAGGCGTAAAACTTAAATGCACACCACAAGATAACAATTCGCTAGCCAGTAAGTAGCCAATATCCTGCGCTAAATTTAACGCCTCCTCGGAATCCCTTGCATACAATTCGGCCAATCGCAACATAGCAGGCAAGCGCGTAAATCCTTCACGGAAACGCTGCACTCGGCCGCCTTCTTGGTCAACGCACAAAAGCAAATCAGGGCGCAGCGTTGAAATCCTTTCTGTTAGTTTTTTTAGTTGTTCAGGATTTTGATAATTGCGCACAAAAAAGATCAGCCCAGATAATTCGGGCTGTTGTAAAAATTCAATATCCTCAGCAGCAAGCTGCGTACTGGCGATATCGGCAATGACACCTATGGCCTGTGTGTTTATATCTTTTGACATGCAATTCTCGCAAAGCTGTCTTGTTGAATCCAAACTAGTGTTCCAGCAGGCGCATAAGAAAATAATTCGACGATATCTTTGTTGTGCATATTAATGCAGCCTTTAGAGCCAGGCACACCCAATTTTTTTTCATCGGGCACGCCATGAATATAAATAAATCGCCGCATGGTATCGACTTTTCCCATACGATTGCGCCCGACTTCCAAACCTTGCAGCCATAAAATACGTGTTAAAATCCAATCGCGTTCTGGATATTGGGAAGCAAAATCCTCACTATAGATTTCACCCGTTGCCCGCCGTCCGACAAAGACACTATGTAATGGCGCATCCTTACCGATAGCCGCGACAATACGATGCCAGCCGCGCGGAGTTTTGCCCGAACCCAGGTCTTCACCTGCACCATTTAACGCTGTGCCTATTGTGTAAGTACAACAAAAATGAGCACTGCTAAAGCGCATTTTTTGATCGGCTATAGAAACTTCTATTAATGGGCGTACCATCTAAGTAGGTTCCAAGATAGGCGCATTCATTCCAGCAGCCAAAAACGGAATTAAACGATTTAATACTTGCGTAAAATCCGAGCCTTTGCCCAAATCGTGCTCCGCCATCGCCATCAAGGCATCGGCACCCGATAAGGTAAAGGCGGTGGCACCGAGCATAAAGTGAATACGCCAAAAACGTTCTTCATCACTTAATTCAGGCGAGGCCGCTTTTATTAGCTGCATAAATCCGCCAAATACAGGGGTGTATTCTTTTTGTAAAAAGCGGCGTAAATGCCCTTGCCCTTGCGAATATGCAAGACCCAGCAGACGCATAAAAATTGCCAACCGCTTAGGCTTACCATGACTAGCCTGCAACGCCGTATGCGCCATTAACATCAGCAGCTCATTAAAATCGGGTTGAGTTTTATGAAGCTCGGCTAATTTACTTTCCAAAAGCACACAAAAAGGCCGCAAAAAACGTGAGAATACCGCCTGAATAAGTTCTTTTTTCGAGCCAAAATGGTAATTAACTGCGGCTAAATTGACGCCTGCACGCGTCGTAATATTACGCAAAGAGGTTTCTGCAAAACCACGCTCAGAAAACAGCTCTTCGGCTGCATTTAATATGCTCGTTACCGTATCTTTTTGCACCATAGCCAACTCTGTCGTTGCACTTCGTTTAAAACACTTGTTTAAAACGATTTTATAGTAATTCCAGCCAGATAACAGCACCTAGGTAGCAAATGTCGCCCTCTTGCCATTTAGCCAAGCACGGCTTAAAGGCTAGCAATCCTTCTTAGGAAAGGGCTTTACAGCCGCAAAATACCTGTATATATTCACACTGTATAAAAACACAGATAAGGCCAAAGTATGAAACTCACTGCCAAACAACAAGTTGTGTTGGATTTTATCCGTAGCGCCATTGAGGCCACGGGATTTCCACCCACGCGTGCAGAAATTGCCGCCAAACTGGGCTTCCGCTCCGCCAACGCAGCAGAAGAGCACCTCAAGGCGCTGGCTCGTCGTGGGGCGATTGAAATGATTCCAGGGGCATCACGCGGGATTCGTATTATCGAAGAAGAAAGCCAAGGCTTGCCCATAGTCGGTCGAGTGGCCGCAGGCTCACCGATTCTGGCGCAGGAACATATAGAAGATCACCTGAGCATACCCGCCGATTTCTTTCATCCTAAAGCGGATTTTCTCTTAGAAGTGCGCGGCGACAGCATGATTAAAATGGGCATTTTTGAAGGTGATCTCCTTGCCGTTCACAAAACCCAAGTTGCGCGCAATGGCGAAATTATTGTTGCTCGTGTCGGTGAAGAAGTAACCGTCAAACGCTATGAAAAACAGAAGAATCAAATCGTTTTGCACCCCGAAAACGATGATTATCAGCCCATCATTGTCGATTTAACGGCTACAGAATTTAATATTGAAGGTCTTTATGTCGGCGTCATTCGTCGCCATTAAAAGGAGGTTTTATGCAACAATTGTCTTTATCTACCGATAACGGCTTCTGCCCTAGCGTGTTTTCAATTCCTCAAGAACTCATAGGAAAACCACCACAAAATAAGGGCAGCTTAACTGAAATTCGTGTTTACGATGACAGCGCCATCCCTGTTCTGCAATTTTTACCGTTATTAGCGCAATGCGTTGCACAAAAACGCTGGCTAATGTGGCTCAGTGCTGAACGCACCTTAAATAAAGAATGGCTTGCCAGCATGGGGCTTGGGCAAACACCCGTACTACATTTAACGCTGTGTACCGATACGCAAATGGTGCTGTGCA
>JBDKHD010000230.1:0-4916 GCA_039797885.1 Pseudomonadota bacterium | reverse complement strand
AAAAAGTAGCGTACTTTGCAAGATTGCGTAGCAGATCAAAACATAGATAAGCGGGGTAGAGTTTGGATTGGGCGCGCGCAGAAAATAACTGACGACAAATAACACGCTCAGCAACAGGATGCCGATGGTAACTAGGCCATGTCTACGAAGAATATCGCGTTGAGGCTTATTCACACCCAACTCCTGCTAAAAACTGCCTATATTATAGTCAGAAGTTTGACTGTGCCTATGACAACTTAGGCAAGGACTGCTCGTTATTTGAGCGAACCCGCTCCACCGCATTGAGCCAGCCGGCGTACAGAGTTTCTCGCTGGGTAACCGATAAACGCGGCTGATAAGTCTGCTCTTGACGCCAAACCTGCGCGATATCGGCAAGCGATTGATACAGCCCTACATTGAGTCCCGCCAAGAGCGCCGCGCCTAATGCCGTAGTTTCGGCAACCCTTGGGCGAGCTATAACCACACCCAAAATGTCCGCCAAAAATTGCATCAACCAAGGATTTACCACCATGCCGCCATCCACGCGCAGCTCGTGCAGTACCACACCGTCTTTTAGCATGGCATTGAGCAAATCTCGGCTTTGATAGCACACCGCTTGCAACCCTGCGGTAACAATTTCCTTAATACCTGTATCGCGACTTAGCCCCAAAATCGCACCTCTGGCCATCGGATCCCAATAGGGCGCACCTAAGCCCGTAAAAGCAGGAACCATATATACAGGATTGTCATAGCCCGTGGCTTCCGCCAAGGGTTGCACTTCATTGGCGCTGGCAATCAAGCGCAGGCCATCACGAATCCATTGGATGGTCGCACCGGCCATAAAAATCGAGCCTTCCAAGGCGTAAGTGGTTTGCCCATTTAAACGGTAGGCCACCGTGGTCAGCAGCCTGTGCGTAGAGCGTAAAGCCACGGAGCCTGTGTTCATCACCATAAAGCAGCCCGTGCCGTAAGTGCTTTTGGCCATGCCCGCCTGAAAGCAAGCTTGACCAATCAACGCAGCTTGTTGATCGCCTGCAATACCGCCAATATGCACCGCCTCTCCCAGCCAATGCGCGGCACTGTGACCGTAATGATGGGCGCTGTCGCACACGTTAGGCAGCAAGGAGGCAGGAATGTTAAAGAGATTGAGCAGCTCTTCGTCCCATTGCTGCGTATGGATATTAAACAGCAAAGTCCGCGAGGCGTTGGTGGCGTCGGTGGCATGCACTTGGCCATCGGTTAAACGCCACAGCAAGAAACTGTCTACCGTGCCAAAGGCCAGCTCGCCTCTTTGTGCGCGCTCTCGCGCCTGAGGCACATGATCCAGCAGCCACACTAATTTGGTGGCCGAAAAATACGGATCGAGCAGCAACCCCGTACGCTCGCTCACCCAAGCCTCAATATCTGGCTGGGCTTTTAGATGCTGACAATAGTCGGCGGTGCGACGATCTTGCCAAACAATAGCGTGGTGCAGCAGCTCGCCCGTGTTGCGATCCCAAAGTAGCGTCGTTTCGCGCTGGTTGGTGATGCCCAAAGCCAGCACCTCTTTGGCCGTAATGCCCTGTTTAGCCAATACTTCGCGCGCGCTATTTAGAGTCGTTTGCCAAATTTCCTCACCATCGTGCTCAACCCAGCCCGCTTTAGGAAAGTGCTGCGTAAACTCATGCTGCGCCATCGCACAGAGCGTCCCTGTGGTGGAAAACAGCACCGCACGACTGCTGGTTGTGCCCTGATCAAGGCTTAGAAGGTATTGAGGCATGGATGTTCTCTTATTGTTGTCAGCAAAATCAAAACGGCAGTTTACTGGCGCGCGCGCTTTCTATAAACCTTTCCCCATTCAGCATGAACAGTTAACATGGCCAACCTCTATTTGATTGAATTTTTCTCAAGACGACAGCCATGCTAGATATCAAACATTTACGCACTTTGGCCGCCTTGCGCGATGGTGGCACGCTGGTCGAAGCCGCACGCCGTATGCATCTGACGCAATCGGCACTCTCGCATCAGCTTAAAGATTTAGAGGATCGCCTTGGCGTCGAGCTGTTTTCGCGCAAAACCAAGCCGCTGCGCTTTACCCGCGCAGGCCTTGAACTGCTGCAACTGGCCGACTCGGTTTTGCCACAACTGCGCCAAGCTGAGCGCAACTTGCAAAAAATGACAGGCAGCCGAGGCGGGCGCTTACACATGGTCATTGAATGTCACAGCTGCTTTGACTGGCTGATGCCTGCCATCAACCGTTTTCGCGAACACTGGCCAGAAGTCGAGATGGATTTAAGCACCAGCTTTAACTTTGAGCCTATTCCTGCCTTGCTGCGTGGCGACGTCGATTTGGTCATCACCTCCGACACGCACCACAGCGACGGTGTCCATTACCAACCCTTGTTTCGCTATGAATCCACCTTAGCAGTAGCAAACACCCATCCTCTGGCGCAAAAAAATCGCATCCAGCCACAAGACCTGCAAAACGAAACCCTGATTCACTACCCCGTAAGCCGCCAGCGCTTGGATATTTTTGAATACTTTTTAAACCCAGCGGGCATCGAGCCAAAAGAGACTCGGCAAACAGAACTGACTTTGATGATGGTGCAGCTGGTTGCCAGCGGTCGCGGTGTTGCTTGTCTGCCCAACTGGGCACTCAAACCCTATGTGGATAAAGATCTGATTACTGCCCGTTCTTTGGGCAATAACGGTATTTGGCCAACGCTCTACGCTGCCGTGCGTCAAGAGCATATCGACAGCACTTACATTCAAGATTTTTTTCAGCACGCCTTAGAAACCTGCTTTCGTGAGCTAGTCGGTATTTTGCCTTGTGAGGCTTAGGTCATAGCGCAGAACCGCCGCATAAAAAATGAGCGCACAAGCGCTTTTTTAGGCAAAAAAAAGGGCTCTAAACAGAGCCCCAAAAAAGCGAATTTCTCGCTACATTCTCACCACGTCTCCTAGGGATACGCAGGAGCCATGTTGCCCGACGCCGATGCGGAAATCTGTATGACTTAAGTATCATTCTGTAACTCTTTGTTACTCAACGTTCGGATGGCGACGCGGCCAAATAAGGCTAAAACGCGCACCGCCTAAGGTATCACTGCGCGTCACCATTGCTCGTCCGCCGTGCCAATAAGCTATGCGACGCACAATGGACAGCCCTAAGCCATAACCGCCTGAACTGCGCGTGCGACTGTCATCCAAGCGCGCGAAGGCGGCAAAGACTTTCTCCCAGTGCTCCTCTGGCACACCTGGGCCATCGTCCTCCACGTCCACGCGGCAAGTTTCACCGCTAACCGAGCACGATACTCGCACTTTGCTGTTGGCATAGCGCCCCGCATTACCCACCAGGTTTTGAATAGCGCGATGAATGTAACGCGGCTCAACCTCTGCCAACAGACAATGCTCCACTGGCTCGCCAATATAATGGACAGTAATCTGCTTAGGCGGGTGCGCCTCATTGACAACTTGCTCGGCAATGGCTGCAACATTCGCACCTTGGAAATCCAGTGTAGGTCCGCCCTCTTCTAAACGGGCGTAAGTTAAAATTTCATCAACCAGCTCGTCCAATTCTTGAATATCGTTATCAATGCCTTTGAGCTGCTTTTGTACAAAGCTGTTTTCAACGCTGTCTTCAATAATTTGCACACCAAAACGAATGCGTGCCACGGGCGTACGCAGCTCATGCGATACTGCACGCACCATCTCACGCTGAATAAAAATCAAGCGTTGAATGTGTTCAGCCATTTTGTTGAACGCCTGCCCGAGGCGACTAACAGGGTCGATACCCTCAGAAGCCACACGCGCACCCAAATGCCCCATGGCCAAACGACTGGTGGCCTGTTCCAACTTTCGCAGGCGCATTTCAAACGAACTGACCACCCAATACACGCCCAACCCTAGTAGCAAAGCGCCAATAAGAGTGATCATACTCAAGGCCTGCCACGAATAAGGATTAAAAGCACGAATAGGCCCCAAGCGCAGAACGTTATCTTGCCCAGGTAGCTTCATCAAAGCTTCCATCTCTTTGCCCGCAATC
The DNA here is from genome assembly GCA_039797885.1 of Pseudomonadota bacterium. Classification (GTDB taxonomy): domain Bacteria; phylum Pseudomonadota; class Gammaproteobacteria; order Pseudomonadales; family Oceanobacteraceae; genus Venatoribacter. Next base: position 916 of record JBDKHD010000230.1, on the reverse strand, counting down.
GTAATGCGCACCACCGCTTCACCGTACTGCAAGCGCGCTAAATCACTGTCCGATATTTTCAAACTGGCGAAGGGAACAAGCTGCAACGGATAACCAAACTGTTTTTGCCTTTGTGCTAAAAAGCGTTCGATGGCCTCGCCTGAACGCTGCCAGTCTTCAACCAGCAGGGATATCGTCGTTTGCGCTTGCAGCTCGGTAATAGTATCGAGCTCGATTTTGATATAGCGCTGCGCATCCAGCTCGTGAAAAAGCCGCACGGCTTTTTGCGGCTCATTAAGGACTAATGGCCTGCCATGGCGTAACCGTTCAATTTGATAGCCATCCAGCCCTGCTTGGGCATAAGGCAGCACTTCGATGCGAGCATCAATGCGCGAAGTCAACTCCCTCAAAGAGGAGGGATATTGTTGTAAACGCTGGGCGAGCAAATACAAGCTGCCTGCCACCATATCCTCGTTGAACTGGGCGCTGCGCACTAAGTTCACAAGCTGTAAGGCCGCAAGGCAAATCAGGCCGACCAAAAGCAGTGCAGCCAAAAGCCCAGAGTAAACTCGAATAAATATGACCGCTCTCCTTAGATTTCCTTAACAAATAAGTAGCCTTTGGATCGTACTGTTTTGATGCGCTTGGGATTGACTGGGTCGTCACCGATTTTGGGGCGAATACGCGATATGCGCACATCAAAAGAGCGATCTTGGCCGTCGTATTCGATACCACGCAAATTGTTGAAAATCTCTTCACGCGTGAGCACTCGCCCTGCGTTGCTGCTTAACAGCCATAACAAATCAAACTCGGCACTGGTTAGATCAATACTTTCGCTATCCAGCCAAGCCTCTCGCATGGCGCTGTCCACCACCAAATTACCAAAAGTCAGTCGATTTTCCGTTGAGCTGTCCGCCACAGGGGATTCGGCGCTGTC
>JBDKHD010000229.1:0-14437 GCA_039797885.1 Pseudomonadota bacterium | reverse complement strand
TGCACAGTGACGACAACCTCATTGTGGGTAAAAAGATTGCCACCAGCACCGCAAGCCTTGGCAACTCCCAATTTCAAACCACGGGTCATCTAGGTGGCGTAAGCCCAGTATGGTGCGTGCTGCAAGCGCAAGAAAGCAAACAAAACTGCTCGGTTTCCTCAAGTGTCACCACCGATGACAAGGGCATTCCATCTACGCACGACACAGTCACACCCACGAATAGCAGCCAAATCTTGCTGGTGCGCGCCAGCGCCGAAGACGGCGTGCAGCAAGTGCTGACCGCAGCGGACAGTAACAACCTTACGGGTGTGGATAAATTTCAAATTAGTAAGGACTATGTGGCCGATGGGGATGACGACAAAAATACCTACATACCAGCCGCTAACGGAGAACCTGGATACTACGTCAAAACAATCGGATTTTTTGCCATCAAAAAAGAGCTAATCGCTCCCACCAACAGCCAAAACATGGACTTGCACCAAATTAAAGTGCAGTTGGTTTCAGGCTCAGACAGCCTGAACCTAGATACCGAGAAATTTAACGCAGCGCGGCCTTAATCTGCGCGCGCAACCACTGCAAGCCTAAATCCGAGGCCGCCTTGCGCGGCCAATACAAATACAACTCGATGGGCTCTAGGGCAAAGGGAAAGCTTCTAAGCTCTATGCCCGACAGTGCCCGCGCAAAGTTCTCTGGCAAGGTCAGCAGCATATCGGTGTGCTGCACCACCGCCACCGCCGCATGGTAGTTTTGACAGCGCAGTGCCACGGTGCGCATCACGCCGGTGCGCGCTAGAGCAAAATCCTCGATGCCCATGCCTTCAACTCGACTGGATACCTGCACATGACGCGCGCTTAAATAACGCTGCTCATCCCAAGGCTGTTGCAGCCAAGGGTGATCGTGACGCAGCGCCACCACCAGCTTTTCGCTGGCAATTTTTTCATGCTCTATCTCTTGGTTTACTGGCACCAACACATCGGCGGCAAGGTCGATCTTCCCCGCCAATAGCGCGTGGCTAAGCTCTTTACGCGGCACGCGCAAGGTGCGCAGCTGCACCAAGGGCGCACTGCGCTCAAGCATGGCCATGAGTTTGGGCAAGGTGGTGCTTTCCATCATATCGCGCGCCCCTAAGCTAAAAACACGCGTTGCCAGCGCAGGGTCAAAGCTGGGCGAGGGCAACAAGGTGGTTTCCAGCTGAGCGAGGGCTTGGCGTACAGGCTCAATCATGGCTTTAGCCAGTGGCGTAGGCAGCACGCCCTTGCCTTGGCGCTCAAACAACGGGTCGTTGCAATGCTCGCGCAAGCGCGCCAGTGCATGGCTGACCGCTGGCTGGGAAATGTGCAAACGCTCGGCGGCACGCGTGAGGCTGCCTTCTTGGTAGATGCAGTCAAACACCACAAACAAATTCAAATCCATGCGCGCCAATGAGCCAGACATCGCCATTAAAATCTCCTAATCCAAATTGCTTTTGCTATGATAGGCGCCTTTTGCAGGAGGCTCTATGATCAACCGCGAGCATTTATTTTCCCTGCGCATCGCCCACGCCCTGCGCGAATCCTTTAAACAATCCCCTTATTCGGCGAAAAAACTCAGCCAAGATATTATTGCGGGCATTACCGTAGGCATTATTGCCATTCCGCTGTCGATGGCGCTGGCCATAGCCAGTGGCGTAGCCCCGCAGTACGGGCTTTATACCGCCATCATTGCGGGCATTGTCATTGCGCTTACGGGCGGCTCAAGATACAGCATCTCAGGCCCCACGGCGGCCTTTGTGGTGATTTTATTCCCTGTTACCGAAAAGTTTGGCTTGGGCGGTTTGCTTTTAGCCACCTTTTTGTCGGGCGTGTTTTTGCTGGTGATGGCCTTTGCCCGCCTTGGGCGGCTGATCGAGTACATTCCCGAATCCGTGACCCTGGGCTTTACCTCAGGGATTGGCATTGTCATTGCCACCTTGCAGTTTAAAGATTTTTTAGGGCTGGATTTCGCCTATCCCGAAACCTACCTAGGCAAGGTGCAGACCCTGCTCTTGGCCCTGCCCAGCACGCACTGGCCGAGCCTAGTTGTGGGGGCAATTACCCTGGCAGTGCTGCTGTACTGGAAGCGTCTAAGCTCGCTGCCGCCGCATATTCCTGCACTGTTGGCTGGGGTGCTGGCGGCTTGGCTATTGGGTTTAACTGGGCATGAGGTGGCTACCATTGGCAGCCGTTTTAGTTTCACCTTGGCCGACGGCAGTACAGGTTTTGGTATTCCTTCGGCCTTGCCTGAGTTTATTTGGCCGTGGCAACAAATGGGGGCGGACGGCCAGCCTATCGGCCTAAGCCTTGGCTTAATCGAGGCGCTGGTGCCTGCGGCCTTTTCCATTGCCATGCTCGGTGCGATTGAGTCGCTGCTTTGTGCGGTGGTGCTGGATAACATGACCAACACCCGTCACAGCGCCAACAGTGAGCTGTTAGGGCAGGGCTTGGGCAATATGATTGTGCCTTTTTTGGGTGGCATCACCGCCACCGCCGCCATCGCCCGCTCGGGCGTCAATGTCAGAGCGGGGGCGCAAACTCCGCTAGCGGCGGTATTTCACAGCCTCTTTGTGCTGGCTGGGCTTTTAACCCTTGCGCCGCTTTTGGCCTATTTGCCGATGGCGTCGATGGCTGCGATTTTGCTTTTGGTGGCTTGGAACATTGCCGATTTTCATCAGGTGGTGCGTTTCTTCCGCAGCAGCCCCAAGCCCGATGTGCTAGTGATGCTTAGCTGCCTAACACTTACCGTGCTCTTTGATATGGTCATTGCCATTGCGGTAGGCGTGGTGCTGGCGGCGCTGCTGTTTATGCGCGACATTTCCGAGCTAACCAAAGTCAGCGACATCTCCGAGCATAAGAAATGGGTGCCACAGCCGTTGCCACTGGGCTGGTCGGTTTACAAAATCAATGGCCCGCTGTTTTACGCGGCCGCCGATCGCATCTTTGCCGAGCTGGCACAGATGGCCAAAGAGCGCGAGGGCATTATCTTGTATATGGATGGCGTGTCCATGCTGGATGCGGGAGGTTTGGCGGCGCTGACCAAGTTTTTGGATGCCAGCTACAAGCACAACGCCAAGGTCATCATTGCCGACTTGCAGTTTCAGCCATTGAAAACCTTGGCGCGGGCGGGGATGCAACCCGTGGCAGGCAAACTGCTGTTTACCTCCACGCTGGATGAAGCACTAAGCGCTGCAACTGACTTTTTGCAGCTCAGAACGTAGCGCGTTGTAATCACCGACATAGCGCACCTGGCCGTTGTCTTCGATAAAAATCTGTGGCAGGGCGCGCACTTCACTGCCCACCAGCGCGTTCAGCTCTTCGACGCTGTAGTCCTGGTCCAAAGTAAGGTGCTTATAATCCAAGGACTGGATTTGGCACAGCATTTTGGTTTTGTCGCAGTTGGGGCAGTTGGGTTTGCCGTAAATAATCACTTGCATGATTTCCTCCTAGAAATCGGTATCAAAAATCACATCTTCGTCGGTGCGGCGCATCACTCCGACCTTGTAGGCGGCGATGTCTTGCTCCTGCGGAGAGGCTTGGGTTTTGCTGATGTTTAGCCACTTCTCCATAAACTTTAACGGGTTGTTTTTCGGAAATTCGTAGCGGTCGTCTTCAATGCCTAGAGCGTTGTACACGTCTTTGGCGCAGTAGAGCGTCCAAGCGGCGAGGCGGTCGGCGTTCATGCCCACCAGCTCACGGCCTTCGCTAAAGAGGTAGTTAATCCAGGTCAGTTCGCTGTCCACCACCTCGCGAATCAGGGCTTTGATGTCGTCTTTTAAGGTGGCATAAGCGGCCTTACCGCGCTCGGTGGTCAGCTCGTGGGCGAGTACGACCTTGTCCAGCTCGACGTGAATTTCCAGCTCGTCTTGGGCAATTTTCTGAATGGCCTTGCCGATGGGCTGGAACAGGCCAGTGTCGCAAATAGCGAAGGTCACGGCGAAGCTGGCCATAAACTGAATCCGCTCCATGCACAAAAGCGCCACTATGGTCATAAAGACTTTGTTGTAGGTTTCTTGGTTATTGGGCAGCTGGCCTACGGCATAGAGGTGCGAGGCTTCATAGCCTTCACCAAAGGCTTTGGCAACGCGGTGCAGCCGTGCGTGCGCCTGCTCCACCGCAAGGATTTCATTCAAGATGACCGCAGGGTTATCAAAGCTGTTACGCACAATTTCAGAGTAAGTGGCGGCATGCACCACTTCGTTGTCGCTGATACGCTGCCACGCGGCCCACAGTTCGGAGCTGGTAATAAAAGGCGCGAGCACGGGGGCAATAGCGCGGCTGGCGACCGAATCCGCCTCCCACTGCCAGGCCAGTGTTTTAATCATCATGTCGTAGGTGGATTTAGTGCAGCTTTTAAACTCGGCATTGCAGGAGCCGTAGTCAAACTCGTTTTCGTCCCAATCCAGCGATTTTTGCGCCTTATAAAGCTTCCAAACCTCTGGGTAGTGCTTATTCACTGTGTCGAACAAACCCTGCTTCTGCCCCATCAACAACTGCGGGCGCTCGTAGTCGGTTTTGTCGTAGTTAAAAACATTCGCGGTCATGGTTTTTCCCTCCTTAATTCATTCGTAATGGCGCCCAATCGTTCATTCGTAGCGGCGCCCATTGGGCGCCATATGGAGGCCGATGGCCTCCGCTACACGGTTGCATAAGTTTTGCAGCCCCGCCTATTGGATTGGATCGCATCGTTCATTCGTAGCGGCGCCCATTGGGCGCCATGTGGAGGCCAATGGCCTCCGCTACAGCGTACAGCTCTCGCATTCGGCGTCTTTGGCCACCGCCATGGCCTCGAAATTGGGCATGTCGGCCACTTGTTTCATGCCGTTCGAGGTTTTTTGGTTCATGTAATACTTGGTTTTTAAGCCCAGTTTCACGCGCTGTAAGTAGTTGTTTATCAGCTCGGTGGATTCAATATGGTCATCACCTATCACCTTGCGGTAGAAGTCGGCGCTGATGCCTTGGTCGGTCCACTTTTGCACTAGGGCGTACATTTCGCACAGGTCGGAAGTGGGGATGTCCCAAGCGGACTGATACCATTGCGCCAAGGTGTCGCCTTCGGGTGCGGCCCAGTAATTCACGCGCTGATTGTCGGTTTTGATCATGGTCAGCTCGCGAATCGGATACAGACCGTTGGTGGTGCCCGAAGAGTTGGCGCTGGTTTCGGTCGGCATGTGCGCCACCAAGGCGCTGTTGCGCAAGCCACCGTTGGCGATAATGTCTTGGCGCAGCGCTTCCCAGTCATACTGGTTGGCGACTTCAACGATTTTATCGACGTTGCGGTTGTAGGTATCCAAAGGCAGCCAGCCTTCGGGCCATTTGGTTTTGTGCATCCAAGGCGCATTGCCCAGCTCTTTACCCAGCTTCAAGCTGGCTTTCAGCAGGTGGTAAAAATGGCGCTCGGCCACTTGGTGAATAAAACTTTTGCCTTCGGCGTTGGTGTAGAGCTTGTGCTCACGCGCCATCAAATGCGCCAAGCCCAAAATCCCAACCCCAGCGTTTAAACGCGCCTTAGAGGTAAAGCCAATGTGCGGCAGCTCGTAAGCGGCCAGATGAATGCATTTATCAATCATCAGCAAGGAGTAATAAGCCACTTCGGCGTACTGCTCGTCGCTGTCGATGTTACTTACGACAATGCCAGCAAGGTTGCAGGTGGCCACTTCACCGCTGTCGCCTTCTTCGGCGTACAGCTCTTTCATATGGTGGTAAGGTTTGGTGGGCAGCGCGATTTCGCTGCACAGGTTGGAGCTGTAGATTTTGTCTTTAAAGGGTGTGTGCTGGTTCAGCTCGTAGGTATTGTGCTCGTAAATACGCCCCGTTTCATTCCACTCATTGCAGGCCGTGACCAATAAATCACGCGCATTCACATAGGTTTTGCTAAAGGCGTCATTGGCCTCGTACTGCGCGTACAGGCGTGCAAATTGGTCTTCATCGTTGCTGTATAACGCTTGGTGTAAATCTGGCGCGGTGTAGGCATTAAACAGAAAAATCTCTTCGTTACGCGCCACTTTACGAGCAAAAAATTTATTACCACCCCAGCTGTAGTCCAGCGTACGGATTTTCTTATCTTCGGTGCTCATCGGGTTTTTTAAACGTAAGAGCACGTCCACTTCGGGGTCGAAAATAGAGAAATAGCTTGTGCACGCACCGCCACGGCCATTTTGCAGGTTGGATTTCACCTCGGCCGCCAAGGCGCGAAAATAGGGCAGTTTGCCTTGGTGGCGAATTACGCCGCCGCGCACCTTATCATTCAAGGAACGGGTGTTCATGTGCGCGCCAATGCCTGCACTCATGTAGGTCATGGTGTTTGCAATGTGGTTACCCACGGCGATAGAGCGCGCCGTGTCGTCGGTGGTGTACAGGCAGCAGCTGGCGTAGCCACGCAGGGGCGTGCCTAGGTTCACATGGTTGGGTGTGGGGGCGTTGATGCGATTTTGCGACAGGTGGTCATAAAACTTCTGCACGTCCGTCATGCGCCGCGCGCGCGGCTGATCCACCGACAGTGCCATGGCCATACGCATGTAAGTAAACTGCGGGGTTTCGTAATAGACGCCATTGACGCGGTCGGCCACAGCATATTTGGTCAGCTGCGTGTGTAGCTGGTAGTGGGCGTAGCCGAAGTCACGGCTATGGTCGATAAAGCCTTGCACCTGCTGGTATTCTTCCTCGCTGTAGTCAAGGTATTCCATATAGCCGAGCCTTTGCAGCTTTTTGTGCAAATCATGCACAGTGGGTAAACGGTGCGAGCTGCCGTACAGGTCTTTACGAATTAAGGTGGCATACAAACGTCCAGCCATGCGGTTGTATGACCAGGTATCCATATTCAAACAGGTTTTAATTAATTGCTGCTGCAAATCGCGCGTAGTGGTCGTACCAGAAATCACTGCCACGGTATCCAGCACCACCGACGGCCAGTCCACGGCATCGCCCAAGGTCTGGGTCGCCCACTGTCCCCATTGGTTCAGCTTGGAGGGCGTAAATAGCTCTAAGCGCCCGTCGCGCTTGATGATTTGTTCTAGCATATTGCGCGTCCTTATTTCCTATAGACTACATATAGTGCTTAAAAATTAAAGTGCGCACTATATATAGTAATTAACCCTAGGCGCAAGCCTTCATTGGAGGTAGGGTCATTTTTGGCAGGTTTCGCCCAGCGTGAACCTTGCCTTGAAATTCAGACATAAAAAAACCCACAAGGCTTGCGCGTTGTGGGTTCTTTAAAGCTGGCTGCGGTTTAGTGCTTGCCGAGCTTTTCACGGATTTGCTGAATGGTGCGCAGTTGCGCAACCGCTTCGGCCAGTTGTGCCAGCGCGGTGGAGTAGTCCATCTCGCTGTTCTTGTTTTCCATTGCCAGTTCGGCCTGACGCTTGGCTTCCAGCGCTGCGGCTTCGTCTAAGCTGCCTGCGCGTAAAGCGGTGTCGGCCAAAATGGTAATGGAGTTGGGCTGCACTTCCAGATAACCGCCAGAGACGTAAACAATCTCTTCTTCGCCGTTTTGTTTCACAATACGGACAGTGCCAGGCACTAAGGGCGTCAGCAGTGCGGCGTGGCTAGGTTCAACACCCAGCTCGCCCATTGCACCGCGTACAACCACGCGTTGTACCAGACCCGAGAAGAGATATTCTTCAGCACTGACGATATCGCAGTGGACGGTCATCGCCATATTTATTTCCTCAGACTGAGGCGGCCAGCTAGAGCTGGCCTAACCCGTTACAGTTTCTTAGCTTTTTCAACGGCTTCGTCGATGGTGCCTACCATGTAGAACGCTTGTTCTGGCAGGTCATCGTATTCGCCGTTCAGGATGCCTTGGAAACCACGAATGGTTTCTTTCAGTGGTACGTATTTACCAGGAGCACCAGTAAAGACTTCCGCTACGTGGAAAGGCTGAGACAAGAAACGCTCAATCTTACGCGCACGGGCTACCAACTGTTTGTCTTCATCGGACAACTCGTCCATACCCAGGATGGCGATGATGTCTTTCAACTCTTTGTAGCGTTGTAACACGCCTTGCACGCCACGAGCCACGCCGTAGTGTTCGTTACCGATCACCAGCGGGTCTAATTGACGTGAGGTAGAGTCCAGTGGGTCGATCGCGGGGTAAATACCCTTGGCGGCGATATCACGGCTCAGTACCACGGTGGAGTCTAAGTGAGCGAAGGTGGTGGCTGGAGACGGGTCAGTTAAGTCGTCCGCAGGTACGTATACGGCTTGTACAGAGGTGATAGAACCGGTTTTGGTTGAGGTAATACGCTCTTGCAGAACGCCCATTTCCTCAGCCAGGGTGGGCTGATAACCTACCGCTGAAGGCATACGGCCCAACAGTGCAGATACTTCGGTACCGGCCAAGGTGTAACGGTAGATGTTGTCGATGAACAACAGCACGTCTTTGCCTTCGTCACGGAATTTTTCAGCCATGGTTAAGCCAGTTAACGCGACACGCAGACGGTTGCCTGGTGGCTCGTTCATTTGGCCGTATACCATCGCTACTTTGGATTTGGCTTTTTCGTCGAGGTTTACAACACCTGAGTCGGCCATTTCGTAGTAGAAGTCGTTACCTTCACGAGTACGCTCACCCACGCCAGCAAACACAGATAAACCTGAGTGTGCTTTGGCGATGTTGTTGATGAGTTCCATCATGTTTACGGTTTTACCCACACCCGCACCACCGAACAGACCTACTTTACCGCCTTTAGCAAAGGGGCAAACCAAGTCGATTACCTTGATACCGGTTTCCAGCAGCGCGGAGCTGGAGGATTGTTCGTCGAATGCTGGGGCGCTGCGGTGAATAGAAGCGCGTTCTTTTTCACCGATGGGGCCACATTCGTCGATTGGACGGCCAAGGACGTCCATGATACGGCCCAAAGTTTCTGTGCCCACAGGGACAGAAATGGGTGCGCCCGTGTTGGTCGCTTTTAAGCCGCGTTTTAAACCTTCTGTTGAGCCCATCGCAATGGTACGAACCACGCCGTCGCCCAGCTGTTGCTGAACTTCAAGTGTAGTTTCGGTGCCATCTACGTTCAGGGCGTCGTAGACCTTGGGCACGTTGTCGCGTGGAAATTCCACGTCGATTACGGCACCGATGATCTGCACGATACGTCCGCTCATATTCGGATCCTCTTAACCTTAAATACCTATATTCCCGCGCCTTAAACGGCAGCGGCACCGCCAACAATTTCAGAGATTTCTTGCGTAATAGCCGCTTGGCGAGCTTTGTTGTACAGCAAATTCAGCTCTTTGATCATGCCGCCTGCGTTGTCGGTGGCGTTTTTCATCGCCAACATACGCGCCGCCATTTCACATGCGTTATTTTCTACTACGCCTTGGTATACCTGTGATTCGATGTAGCGCGTCAGCAGGCCATCAATGATGGCTTCCGCGTCTGGCTCATACAGGTAGTCCCATTGTTTCTTCACTAAATCGTCGGTTACTGCCTTTAACGGGAGTAATTGTTCAGTGATGGGTTGTTGCGTCATGGTGTTGACGAAGCGGTTGTGCACGATGAACAGGCGATCAATTTTGCCTTCGTCATACGCATCCAACATCACTCGTACCGCACCGATCAGGCTGGCTAGTTCGGGTGCATCGCCCATTTGGGTTTTGCTGGCCACGACGTTACCACCAAAGCTGGAGAAGAACATTTTGGCTTTTGCGCCAATGACGCAGAAATCCACTGCGACGTTCTGCCCTTTCCATTCTTTGACTTGCTGTGCCAAACGCTTGAACAGGTTGTTGTTCAAGCCACCGCACAGGCCACGGTCGGAAGACACCACAATGTAACCCACTCGTTTTACATCGCGTTCTTGCAGATAGCGATGGCGAGACTCAGAGGCCGCACAGGCAAGGTGACCCACTACGCGACGAATGTTCTCGGCGTAGGGGCGCGTTGCCTGCATGCGCATCTGAGCGCGACGCATTTTACTGACAGCCACTTTTTCCATGGCTGAAGTAATTTTCTGCGTGCTTTTTACGCTCGATATCTGCTCTTTAATCTCTTTTCCGACTGCCATAAGCTGTCCTACCTTAGTGAACCTTGCCGCCTAAGCGGCAGTGTAATTACCAAGCCTGAGTGCTTTTGAATTTCTCAATACACTCTTTGATGCCGGCTTCGATTTCATCGTTGTAGTCGCCTTTTACGTTGATCTTCGCCATCAAAGCAGCGTATTCGCTGTTGGCGTAGCTCAATAAAGCGGCTTCAAACGATTTGATCTTGTTCACTTCAACGTCAGCTAGGTAGCCGTTGTTGGCAGCGTAAATCACCATGCCCATGGTGCCAGTGGACATCGGTGCGTACTGAGCTTGTTTCATCAGCTCGGTAACAGCGCGACCGTGTTCCAACTGCTTACGGGTGGCTTCGTCAAGGTCAGAGGCGAACTGAGCGAAGGCCGCCAATTCACGGTACTGAGCCAGAGCCAGACGGATACCGCCGCCCAATTTCTTGATGATCTTGGTTTGTGCTGCACCACCTACGCGCGATACAGAGATACCCGCATTCATCGCAGGACGTACGCCTGAGTTGAACAGGTTGGTTTCCAAGAAGATCTGACCGTCGGTGATCGAAATCACGTTGGTGGGAACGAATGCAGAAACGTCACCGCCTTGGGTTTCGATGATGGGCAGAGCAGTCAATGAACCGGTTTTGCCTGTCACTTCGCCGTTGGTTACGCGTTCTACGTACTCGGCGTTCACGCGGCAAGCACGTTCCAGCAAGCGAGAGTGTAAATAGAACACGTCGCCTGGGTAGGCTTCACGGCCTGGAGGACGGCGCAACAGCAAGGAGATTTGACGGTAAGCCCAAGCTTGCTTGGTCAGGTCGTCATAAATAATCAGCGCGTCTTCGCCACGATCTAAGAAGTACTCGCCCATGGCACAGCCAGAGTAAGGAGCAAGATACTGCATAGCGGCAGGGTCGGCGGCGCCAGCGGCAACGATGATGGTGTGAGCCATAGCACCGTGTTCTTCCAGCTTGCGTACTACGTTAGCAATAGAAGATTGCTTTTGGCCGATGGCCACATAGATACACTTAATGCCTTTGCCTTTTTGGTTGATGATGGCGTCGATGGCCAAAGCGGTTTTACCGGTTTGACGGTCACCGATGATCAGCTCACGCTGACCACGGCCAACAGGAACCATGGAGTCGATGGCTTTGTAGCCAGTCTCTACAGGCTGGTCTACGGATTTACGAGAGATAACGCCTGGGGCAACACGTTCAACGGGTGCGGTTTTGCTGGTGTTCAGCGGGCCTTTACCGTCGATGGGGTTACCCAAGGAGTCCACCACGCGGCCAAGCAATTGCTCGCCTACGGGCACTTCTAGAATGCGGCTGGTGCATTTGGCTTTTTGGCCTTCTGCCAAGCCTTTATAGTCACCTAAAACCACGGCGCCAACAGAGTCGCGCTCAAGGTTCATGGCGAGGCCATAAACGCCGCCTTCAAATTCAATCATTTCACCGTACATGGCGTCAGCCAGACCGTGAATACGAACAATACCGTCAGAAACAGAGACGACGGTGCCCTCGTTCTGGGCTTGTGAAGTTACATCGAGGCTTTCAATGCGCTTTTTAATAACTTCACTGATCTCAGATGGATTCAGTTGCTGCATGTGCATCGTCCTTCAAATTAGGATTTCATCGCTTCGGCTAATTTAGACAGCTTGCCGGTTAAGGAGCCGTCAATAACCAAGTCACCTGCACGAATGATTGCGCCGCCGATGAGAGACTCATCCACTTCGCTGGTCATGCGTACGTCGCGTTGTAGTTTGGCTTTCAGTGCTTGTGCCAATTTTTGCGCTTGCGCTTCGCTTAAAGGTTGGGCGGCGGTCACGACCACATCCACAACGTTTTCAAGCTGTGCCTTCATCTCTTCAAACAACACAGAAATTTCAGGTAGTAACATCAAGCGTTTATTCTCAGCCAACACAGTGATCAGGTTTTTAGCGGCTGCATTGAGCTTGTCGCCACATACGTCAACAAGAGTTTGAGCTTGTTGAGCAGCGGTGAGCGCTGGGTGCTGTAAGAACTCAGCGACTTTTTCTTCTGCTACACAGGCGGCCAACAACGCCAAGTCGGATGACCAAACATCCAGCTTTTTGCCTTCTTGCGCTTGTGCAAACACCGCTTTGGCGTATGGCCGAGCGAGAGTAGTTAATTCAGCCATGAAAACCTCGCTTAAAGCTCTTGAGCCAGTTGATTGAGCAGATCGTTATGAGCTGCGGCATCAACGGATTTGCCAAGGATCTTGACTGCGCCAGCAATAGCCAGCTCAGACACTTGCTTACGCAAGGCTTCTTTTGCGCGGTTTACTTCTTGCTCTACTTCAGCTTGAGCAGCAGCGACCAGACGAGCACCTTCGATTTTGGCCGCTTCTTTGGCTTCGTCGATGATTTGGTTTGCGCGCTTGTTCGCGTTTTCAATGATCTCTTGCGCCTGCTCTTTGCTGTCACGCATTTGTGAAGTGGCTTTTTCTTGAGCCAATTCTAAATCACGGGCAGCGCGGTTTGCGGCGTCGAGGCCTTCGGCGATCTTCTCTTGGCGTTCACGCAAAGCTTTAGTGACGGGTGGCCACACAAACTTCATGCAGAACCAAACAAAGAGCGCGAAGGCGATCATTTGACCTAAGAGGGTCATATTAATGTTCACAGCGATATACCTCTTGCCGATTCGTTGAAATGAGATAAAAACACGATCCGAAGATCGTGTTCACTCAATTAAGCACCCATGCCTGGGGCAACAACGAAAATCAGGTACATAGCGATACCAACACCGATCATGGGCACGGCGTCCAACAGACCAGCCATCAAGAAGGTTTTGGTTTGCAGGTTAGGGCCAAGTTCGGGTTGACGTGCAGTACCTTCTAACAGCTTGCCACCGAGGATAGCAAAGCCGATGCCAGTACCTAATGCGCCTAAACCGATCATGATAGCGGCTGCAATGATTACGAGTGCCATATTAAGACTCCAAAGTTACGTTAAGTTAGTGTTGAAAGGGTTAAGGGTTAATTCTATCTGCTTCTGCTAGTGATCTTCGCTGGCCTGGCTTAAGTAAACCATAGTCAGAACCATGAAGATGAAAGCTTGCAATGGCAGAATCAGAATGTGGAAGATGGCCCAAGGCAGGTTCAGCAGCCATTGTGCATAGAACGGCAGCAGGGCAATCAATAAGAAGATCACTTCGCCTGCGTACAGGTTACCGAAGAGACGCAAAGCCAGTGACAGAGGCTTGGTGAGCAAACCTAAAATTTCTAAGAACAGGTTAAACGGAATAGCCAGCCAGTGATTGAAGGGATTCAGTGACAGCTCTTTCGCGAAGCCGCTCACGCCTTTGATCTTGATGCTGTAAAAAATGATTAGACAGAACACACTGATGGACATGCCAAAGGTGATGTTGGGATCGGTGGTGGGCACGATTTTAAAGAAGGGCAGGCCTGCGGCGTGAGCCAAGGCAGGAATAGCATCCACAGGCAGCCAGTCCAGCGCGTTCATAAAGAACACCCACATAAAGATGGTCAAAGACAAGGGGGCAATTAAAGCGCTGCGGCCGTGGAAAGTTTCTTTTACCAAGCCATCAACCCAGCTTACGACGGTTTCAACAAAGTTTTGCAATGCACCAGGGACGCCCGAGGTGGCTTTACGTGCCGCAATATAAAACAGCAAGCTAAAAACCAAACCCATACCAAAGGACCAAGCCAAAGAGTCCAAATGGAACGCCACGAAACCCATGTCTTTGGCTTCTTGGCTGGTTTGGGCAATAGTCCAGGTAGATTGGGTTAGCTCAACCGAATTACCGTCGTGGTCCTGACGCACATAACCTGCTGGCAGCTTACCGTAGGTAAGATTGGTTAGGTGGTGAGGAATATACACTTGTGGATCAAGAGACATGGTTCACTCGCAAATTTTAAGTTTAAAAATGTGTTACTCGGCTGGAGAAAATTTGCCCCAGCTGCACTGTTATAAAGCTTGCAAACAGTGCGAAATAATTCAGCTCAATTCCAAGGCGGAACACTGTAACAAAGATCAAAGCCGTCAGGAAAAACTTCCACGCCTCACCTTGATATAGCGCAACCACCACCTTGCGAGCCTGACTTGCTCCCTGAAAGCGGAAGGCACGCCAAATGAAATAGGCATTAGGTAAAGCACAAGCCAATCCACCTAGCAGAGCGGATAGGGCGGCCACACCACTGTGTAGCCCTGCGATAATGGCAGCGATAAGCGCCAAGCTCAGCTGCAACAGGATTATGCGATGCACGGGTGGACGCGGGATCGTTGACAAATCGGGCTCCACAATAAACGCAGGGCAAAAAAAGCGCGCTGATTATAGGGGTAATGAGAATTTGCTTCAATAAGCGTGAAGGGTAGAAAAGTGGATTATTTGGGTTTTTTCTACCCATAAAGGAATAAGCCGTTTGGCAAGAAAGCGCAGCGCGTAAATCGCTGCGCTC